>JAOQAL010000338.1 GCA_025963615.1 Chitinophagaceae bacterium
CAAAAGGGAGAACATCCCGCAGGAATGGATGAAATGGTTTCGATCACTAAGGATTTTACCCCCGATGCTGTCATAACAGAAGAACAAATGGAACGGTTCCGCTGTACATTAGCCAATTGTACCAATACCTCATTAAGGGATAACCCTCAATGGAACACCTGGGTAAAAAATATTCCTTTGTTAAAAGGTCTATCCGCTGTCGCTCAGCATAACGACTCCATTCAGCGCTTACTTTCATTTCGCAGGCCGGTTATGATTGTTACGGGCAATCAGACAGCTGTATTTCATAAACGTATTAATGAGTTGCTGCTCTCCCTGTTGCCGGATGCAACTTCCCTGATCCTGGAAGGAAGCCATGCCGCCTGTACCTCCAATGCACATAATGAATTTATGAATGCAGCTAAAGAATTTATGGTTAATAGATCCCGGTAGCTACTGCCTGGGTGTCGTGCCCAACGGCTATTTCCGGAGACCGGCAAGGTGGTTTTGAAGCACCCATTTTATCTACCGGTATTGAACTTCTCTGATTGGAGGAACAATAAACCATAAACTACCCAGATCATTTTGCTTTTTTCCTGTATTGCGTATTGACCAGCCTGAGAGCAATATCCTCTTCGTAAATAGGAGTTTGCAGTGTTATCCGGCCAGTTGAAATAATGGGATGATCTTTTTTATAATTCCCTGTTACAGGGTTCAGCCATTCCACCGTATAGCTGCCTTTTGGAATTATCATTTCCAGTTTCGTTTGTTTGCCGCCGAAAATATAAATGGCATATTGTTTTTGTTGCCACGCCAGGGTATAAGCCTTCGCCTTTTCCGGTAACCTGTTCGTTATAACGATACTATCTGGTTGCATTTGAATAAAATCAAACCCGGAAATAAATTTCTTTAAATAGCTTAATTGTTTCCTCAGTAAAGGACTTCCTCCACCGGGTTGATCCGATGGATAGACAAAAGTTCCTTTTTCATGTCCGGCAGTGAATGAATAGTCAAGGTTGTTGTAGAGACCGCCGCCTGCAAGAATGAATTGCCAGCCTTCCCTGCGATACACACTGTCGCTGTTACCGCGGAAACCGGTTTCATTATCGCCAATCACCTTACCCAACTGGTAATTCTGGCTAACCGCTACCGGTGGAGAAGCATAATGAAAATTAAAAACAGATACATCCGGGTGAGGGTTGTCAATTCTTGCGGAGCCATTTGCAATATTTTGTGAGATAAGATGGTAATTGTTGAAATTTTTTTCCGTATCGTGTATAAGCGTGGCAATATGATGCTGCCATTCCATCGTAACCCCTCCAAAATAGGGCTCATTACAGATCTCATAAATAATGTTGCTAAAGTCTTTTAATTCAGTAATAATTTTTCTGACCAGCTTCTCCTGTACAGTCAGTAAACCACCGTTTTTATCAAGCGTGTAAACATCATTGCGTGCAATGTTGCCAGAGCCGTTGATATTGTTTTTTACATTCATCGGACTCAATTGCCATTGGCTGTCTTCATAAAAAGGGCAAAACAGGGCCAGTTCGATAATAATATTCCGTTTCTCTGCCGCCGCTACAAATTTTTTCAGCCGGCTAAAATACAGGGTGTCCCACGTCGAAAGATCAAATTTATTACCGCCGTTTGTATAACCTGCTTCTGAACTGCGCATCCAGGGGCAAACAAATCCTGCTGCTGATGGCGCCAGTGTATTTTGAGCAATATTAAAGGCGCCTTGTGGTTCTACATAAGCTCCGCTGAATAACCGGGTCAGGTTGAGTGAATGTGAATATAGTTCATCCAGGTATTTGACATAGTCAAAATCAAGATTTACTACAGCACCATAATGTTCGCCGGATGTGATCAGGATTTCCGGCTTGGCTTTATAGACAAAGTAATGCGGATTCTCAGGGTGTAAGGAAATGGGTTTTTGCTGAGCGAGTGCCAAGGCCGGAACATAACAAAGTGTAAACAGCCGGAAAGTGGTAAGCAGGAGTCTGCGGTTCATGATTTAATTGCGTATTTATATGGCTGAATTTACAACCTTTTTGAAAGGTAATATCGGTGTCGCAGCGAATAAGCCATAAAGCTGGACTATTCTTTAGCAGGCGGCAAGTAAACGGTTAACCCTGGCTGTAATAAAATCCATTCATAACCCTGTCAGCTTCGCAGACCCGGAGAAATTGAAAATAAATCCGCTAAATGTTTTTTTGCTAGTACGGGTGGTCGTTTACACCTAGCGTTTCTAAAACCCTGTATATTCTTTATACGCCTTCAGTTGCCGGCAGTAGAAAATAAACGAGTCCTGCAGGCATGGGTAGATTCACTATTCCATATCTTGCCCGGTTATCGTATTTTGGCCCCTAAAAATTACCTAACCAACAAACCGTTTATGAAAAAAAATCTTTACCCAGCCTTTCTTTTTTGTTCCCTGCTTTATTTAGTATCCTGTAAGAAAGAATCCAGTATTAATCCTGTTAACAGTAATATCCAGGGTAGCTATACATTTATCTCCCTCACAGCTATTACAACCAGTACACAGATAGTCACTGATGGAACAACGACTGATAAGACCATAACCAGGTCAAATTATACAACAAAAGACAACACGGGCACCCTTACTATTGATGCTTCGAAGATGACAAGCACCGGCTTATCGTATCGTATTGACACGATGGCAACCGCCGATTATTATGAAGACAATGTGTTTATAGAAACTTACGAAGTGCCATTCCAGTTCACGGTTCCCACCAGTAGTTCAACGTCAGAGTATAAATGGGTTACAAGCGATTCAGTTTACTTTGCCAGCGGAACAGTTTTTACTGATGGGGTTACATCGCCTTCAGGTCCTTCGGGCGCCAGGATCAAATTGGAAGGAGATAAACTGTATGTAACCGGAAGTAACGAACAAAGTTCACAGGATAATTCATCCGGCTATTTAATCAATTCGAATTTAAAAGCGGATATAATAGCTATTTACCAAAAGCAATAGGCCCCGATTTTTCCGGTTATAAATATTCCTGGAGGTTAAAAATTATTTACCCTGTCTTTAAAGGCGGGGTAAATAATTTCAGGAATCTTCCTTAAACCATTACGCTTTTATTTTATCGGTGCAGGCGGTTTGGGCTAATAGCCCGTAGGGCTTTAATTTGCATAGCCCCGGTTGGCAACCGGGGGAGGCCAATGACCCTGCAGGCTTCCGGGTAACAAAACCATATCATTATCTTTGTTTACCATGCAGGCCAAAAAATCAAATCAGCATGAAGGAGCACTATTGATAGGAAGTTTGCGGGATTCATTGTTCCTATTGCGGAAAAACGATCCACTACGCATGGCTGGGGCCACTGCTTTTTTTACCACCTTTGCCCTGCCGCCCATTGTATTTATATTGGCCATATTATTTGGTTTATTTATTGGCCGCCGGAATGCCGGCCGGGGATTATTAGAAAATCTTTCCAATACACTTGGTAAGGACGGAGCAGCCCAGGTAAGGGAAGTTATAAGAAGTATCCGCGGTTTAAGTGATAGCTGGTATGTGCTGGTATTCGGTTTTCTTTTTTTAGTGTTTGTCGCCACAACCTTGTTCAGTGTTATAAAAAACTCTCTCAACCAGATCTGGCAGATCAGCATAAAAGAAAGACCCGGCATTCTTTTTATGTTAAGTTTCCGGGCAAGGTCTTTTGCTGTTATCCTGGTAGTGGGCATTTTATTTTTGGCAGATATTTTCTTTGCAAGCCTGAACGTTCTGGCAGGCAAATACATTGACCAGGTATGGTCAGGCAGCGGCAGCTATTTCCAAAGTGCCCTGGCACAAATAATAAGTATCGTAATTATCGCTGCCTGGTTTATTCTTTTATTTCGTTTCCTGGCAGACGGAAGGCCATCCTGGAAAGCTGCCGTAGCCGGCGGATTATTAACCGGTATTTTATTTATGGGTGGGCGCTGGTTGCTGAAATTGCTGTTGGTGAACAGCAATATCGGTCACCTATACGGCACAGCCGGTTCTTTTGTGCTGGTATTACTCTTTGTCTTTTATTCATCTTTCATTTTATATTATGGCGCCTGTTTTATCTCGGTGTATTCAACTAAGAAAAATTGGCTGATCATACCGGGTAAAAAAGCCTTTAATTACCGGATTGAAGAAAAAATTGAATGATTGTTTAACAAGTTATCGCATGACCCCGGGTCCCGCCCCTAATCGATTGGCCGGATACTAGCAATAAAGCTGACAAAACAAAACTTATTCTTAACATTTTATGAAGGTTCTGTGTATAAACTGTTAAGCGTTCTGAGCAGCATTCACCTTAAATTCGCCCCCATATAAAATGGAGGATATTCCGTGCGTTTAAAATCGTTAGAAATCAAGGGCTTTAAAAGCTTTGCCGATAAGACTGTTGTAACATTTGATAATAATATTACGGGTATCGTAGGTCCGAATGGTTGCGGTAAAAGTAATATCGTGGATAGCATCCGCTGGGTTATCGGCGAGCAAAAGATCAGTCACCTGCGCAGTGAAAACCTGGATAGCCTGGTATTCAATGGCAGTAAAACCCGCAGTGCCAGTGGTCTTGCCGAGGTGAGTCTTACTTTTGAAAACACCAAGAACCTGTTACCAACCGAGTTTAACATGGTAACGGTTACCCGCAAGTTTTACAAAAGCGGGGAAAGCGAGTACCGCCTGAACGATGTGCAGTGCCGGCTGAAAGATATCCAGAACCTCTTTATGGATACCGGTATCAGTACCGATAGTTATGCCATTATTGAGCTGGGCATGGTAGACGATCTGATAAAAGACAAGGAGAACAGCCGCCGCAGGATGCTGGAACAGGCTGCCGGCATCTCGATTTATAAAACCCGGAAGAAAGAGGCGAAGCTAAAACTGGACGCCACCGAGCAGGATATTGCCCGCATCGAGGACCTTTTATTTGAAATAAATAACCAGCTAAAAGCCCTGGAAAACCAGGCTAAGAAAGCCGAAAAGTATTTTGAGATCAAGAAGGATTACCGCACCGTTAGTGTGGAACTGGCAAAGGCTGGACTGGAAGGTTTTAATACCAACTTTAAAAGCCTGAATGAACAGCACGAAACAGAAACAGATCGCCGCATAAAACTGGAAACCACGATTGCAGGTGATGAAGCAGCGCTGGAGCAGGAAAAAGTTGCGTTTATTGAAAGAGAAAAAGAACTGCAGGACCTGCAACACGCATTTAATGAATTGCAGCAGCAAACGCGTACCAAAGAAAATGAAAAGAACCTGGCAGCTCAGCGTTTGCAATACCTGAAAGAAAGGGAAGGCAGCTTACATGATTTTTTACAGAAAGCGGAAGGACAGGTAAAAGGGATTGATGAAAGTATTGCCTTTACCAACCTGCAGATAACTGAAGAAGACCAATCGTTCAGTACATTGAGCGAACAATTATTGCAGTTACGCCGTAGTGTTGAATCAAAACGGGAAGTGCTGGATGAAAAGCGTTCGTTACTGAACAATTACCGGGCAGAGTACCAGCAGGCGCAGCGAAGCCAGTTTGATGCGGAAAAGAAAGTGGCTGTTGCTGACACATCCATACAAAATCTTCAACGGAGCATTCACCAGATTGAGGAGGAGAGCAGCCAGCGTTCTTTGCAGATACAACATGCAGAGCAGGAAAAACAATTAGTAGAAAAAGAGCTGCATATAAAGAAGGTGGACCTGGAACAACTACAACAACACCAGGATAATACCAAAGAACAGATATTACAAACACAAGCGGTGCTCGATGAATTGCGCAACCAGCTGGCAGAAGAAAACAGGAAACTGGATTCAAGAAGGAATGAACATGACTTGCTGAAGAGCCTTATCGATAGCATGGAAGGCTACCCCGATAGTGTGAAGTTCCTGCACAACAATACGAGCTGGAATCATACTTCACCGATACTTTCTGATATTCTTTATGTAAAAGAAGAATACCGTACGGCATTGGAGAATGTGCTGGAACCTTACCTGAGCTATTATGTGGTGAATAATCTTGGCGACGCATTACAGGCTGTTCACCTGCTGGATGATAATAAAAAAGGAAAGGCGAATTTCTTCATGCTGGATAAAGTGGAAGAACATGCGGTAGAAAATTCAGGGGATTCCCTGCAGGGTGCGATACCGGCATTAAGTGTAATAGAAGTAGATGATAAATACCGCAAGCTCGCGGGCCATTTACTGGCCAATGTATTTATAGCCGACAGCGAAGAAGCTTTGCAAAATAGTAATGGATTTACCATTATAGAAAAGAATGGCAAGTACGTAAAGGGAAAATATACTTTAACCGGCGGCAGCGTTGGTTTATTTGAAGGAAAGAAAATTGGCCGGGTCAAGAATCTCGAAAAGCTACAGGAAGAAATAACCGCACAGGATCTTATTGTTGAAGAGTTAAAAACAGTGATCCGGGCAAGACATAATGAAGTAATTGCCTTTAACGAAGACCTGCGCGAAAATACGATCCGCCAGACAGAACAGGAAATACAGCAACTGACCAACCAGGTATTTGCTTTGCATAATAAACTGGAAAATTTTCATTCTGTTCAGCATCAGCATCAAAACCGGGTGCAGGAATTGAATGTTCAGTTGGCACAAACGAATAGTTCTGTAGACGGTGTGCGGAATGAATTGACTCAACTGGTAGAAGCGCTGCAGGTGCAGGTAAACCGGTTGCACGAAGCGGAAGAAGCGTTCAAAATTGAAGAGAATAATTATAACGACGCAAACAACCGGTATAATGAATTTAACCTGAATGTTACCAGGCAGCAAAGCAAGATCAATGCGCTAAGACAGGAGTTGGATTTTAAAACCAACCAGCTGAATGACCTGAAGGTGCAGGTAGAAAGTAATACCATTACTTTATCGGACACCGTAACCAGCATCACAGAATCAGCACAAACCCTGCATGAAACGGAAGAAGCATTGATCAGTATGCTGAAGAATAAAGAGGAGGAGGAAAGAAAATTAAATGAGGCCGACCAGGCTTATTATAACCTGCGCAACCAGCTGAGTGAAAAAGAAAGCGAGCTGCGCCATAAGGTAAAGGCCAAGGAACAGGTGGAACATCTACTGAGTGAAATAAAAGACCGGCTGAATGAAGTGAAACTCCAGTTAGCGGGCATGAAGGAAAGACTGAATGTTGAATTCCGGATCAACCTGGAAGACATCATCGATGAAGCCCGCACCGGCGAAGCGTCATTGGAAGAGTTGCAGGAGAAGGCAGACAGAATGAAAAAGCGTTTGGAAAATTTGGGCGAGGTGAATCCTACCGCCATTGAGGCCTTCCAGGAAATGAAGAAGCGCTATGATTTTATTTTAGAACAAAAGAATGACCTGGTATCTGCAAAAGATAGTTTGATGCAAACAATACAGGAAGTAGAAGCTACTGCGAACCAGAAATTCCTGGACACTTTCAACCTGGTGCGTGAGCATTTTCAGAAGGTTTTTAAAACATTATTTACAGAAGATGACCAGTGTGATCTTGTACTGGAGAATCCGGATAATCTTGCTGAAAGCGGTATTGACGTGATCGCGAAACCGAAGGGGAAACGCCCATCTTCTTTAACACAGTTAAGCGGTGGCGAAAGAACGCTGACAGCAACGGCGTTGCTATTCGCTATTTATCTTATCAAACCAGCCCCATTCTGTATTCTGGATGAAGTGGATGCCCCATTGGACGATGCGAATGTCGGGAAGTTCACCAATATGATCCGCCAGTTCAGTGAAAATTCGCAGTTCATTATTGTCACGCATAATAAAACTACGATGAGCACGGTTGATGTAATATATGGGGTAACGATGCAGGAACCAGGAGTCAGCAAGTTGGTGAGCGTGGATTTCAGGAGTTTGGCAGAGAGTAAGAATTAATAAGGCTTGAATCTTTTAACGGGTTGCTGGTATTTTAACCTGATCCTTACCGTTCTTTAACCAGTCGTATTTTTGTTGCATCACCGGATCAGCAAGACAAGAGCCCGCGCTGTGAAAATTTTCCGTAAATGACTTTGCCTCCCTGGCTCCGTGTTTTTCTTCATCCGGATATCATTTTTATTCAATTTTATGCGGACAATCCTATTACTATTTGCCTCCAACGTTTTCATGACATTTGCCTGGTATTATCACCTGCAGCAAAAAGGCTGGCCTTTGTGGAAAGCGATCCTGATAAGCTGGATCATTGCCCTGGTTGAATATTGCCTGGCCGTACCGGCCAACCGTTACGGGTATGCCAGCGGCATGAGTGGTTTTCAATTGAAAATAACGCAGGAAATTATCACCCTCATTGTATTCAGTGTGTTTGCCGTTTTTGTGTTGAAAGAACCTTTTCACTATCGGTATCTTATCAGCTTCGCTTTTTTGCTGGGCGCAGTATATTTTATGTTTAAAAAATAAAACTGCTCTCATTTTGTTAAATGTCATGAAGATAACCTGGCACACCCTTGCAGGTTATAATTTTGCGTATTATTTTTCAGTTTGGATTTCCATTTTACAGTTGGTTCTAAAAATATACTGATGAAAAAATTACTATTGGTTTTATTCTTTATCCGGGCCCTGGGTGCCATAGGGCAGGAGAAGCCTGAAGGATTATTCATTCATTCAAAGGCTCCTGACTTTAAAGCAAAGGATCTAACAGGTGTAGCCGTTAATTTGAAAGACTTTCGGAAAAAAGGTCCCGTTGTACTTGTGTTTTACCGGGGCAACTGGTGCCCTTATTGCAATAAAGCATTATCCAGGCTCCAGGACTCCCTGCAATTTATAAAAGAAAAGGGTGCTACCTTAATCGCTATTACGCCTGAAGGGCAGGAAGGAATAATCAAAACAGCAGAGAAAACAAAAGCAGAATTTCCTATTATTTATGACGAGGATTTAAAGATCATGAAAGCCTATGAAGTAGCCTATAAGGTAGATGATAAAGCCGTAAGCCGGTATAAAAATTTTGATATTGATCTTGCCGCCAACAATAACCAAAAACCGGATGCGGTCTACCTGCCGGTGCCAGCCGTGTACATTATAGATAGGGAAGGAAATATTACGTACCGGTATTTTGAACCGGATTATAAAAAAAGAGCTTCGGTAAAAGAGATCCTTAAAAATTTACCGTAACTAAAAACGTATTTTATAAAAGTGGGAAAAAGCGGCTATCGCAATTTTTTTATCTTCCCCGTCAAAATGAAAGAATATCTCCCGGTAAAAAATCCTGTCTTTGATGGTAAGAGGAGTGTGCACCGTACCGGAATCCTTCTTATCGTGGGAAATATACCAGCCGGCAAAATAGCCCTCTGCAGTTAAATCCGTATTCATCCTGGAAATACACTCATCGTAGCCAGGTTTTGTAAAAACGGCTACGGTAAGAACAATTAACAATATAATCCAGGTAATATTGATAAATTTTTTCATTGTTGTTCTCTTTG
>JAOQAL010000377.1 GCA_025963615.1 Chitinophagaceae bacterium
GGTTCACCAACTGAAATAAAATATTTTTTATTCATAATATTAACTTAAAGGTTGCCAGTTAATAAGCCGCACATTAACTGGGTCGATTGTCATAAATTCCGCACCACCACCTGTCAAGCCAGGCAATGAAGTAACTTTAGTTCTATTCCTTAGTAAAGCAGGATTATTTAATATTTCAAACTCTACTCTAAGCGTCGGTGTATTTGTTAAACCTAATCTTTGTGATGCCTTTAATGCAGATTTGTAAACGTCTTTAGTAAAAAATGTTTCGCCTGCTCTGCCGCCCCTAAGTAAAGACGTAAAAAAATATATACTTCAAAAGTATATATAATAAAATATTTTTAACCGAAGCTTTCAGCGTAACTTATAATCTTTTATACCATTTTGCAGGTGAATATGAATGTTCTCGTATCGGTCAAGCTCACGACAACATCCTATATGTTTTTTGAAGGCTTAAACCACAGAAAACTAGGGGATTTAGTTCCACACAGCACAAAAATTATTTGGCCCGTACAAAGTCATTGATTCAGGATCAAAATATACGTCTTCTCGCATATTCACTATCAATGAATAATTATTATTGAAAACAAGTTTTATCTCCTCTTTTTTTTCCTCAGCGGAAATAAGTTTTAAGCCTATGAAATCTTCCAATTGTTTATCCGCAGGCAATATTTTTATTGGATTATAAATGTTTAAAAGATAATCTTCAAAATATAACTGAATAGAAATAGACATACGCTCATCAACTGGATCTGCTTCTATTTCCCTAATCGCTATTATGGTACTAGTATTGATGTCTGTTTTAGTAACAGATTTACCAATTATTCTATCCAAATATGATTTTTCGTTACCCATATTTTACCAGATTGTTCCTATCGGAAAATGCGTTTCCGCTTTTGATCCAGTTTTGGAAGTTTTAGGTGATTGCTTTGAATCAGCGTGATCTTTTTGTTCCGGCCTTCTGTCTTTAGCTTTATTGTTTGCGGTCCATCGTTGCAAACGATGGACAACCTTTCATCTTCTTTTTATTTATTCTACTGACTCAGCACATCGGGGATTACAATGGCTAGGAAACATTTGTAATCAAGGAAAAATAGCCGGGAAAAATTCGATCGGATCGAACCATCATTTTTCTATTAGCACCACAAACTCCGCTTCCAACCACAATGAATTTTCATATAACCTATCAATAAACTCGGTTCCCCACTTCGCATAAAAATAACTGAAATTATCAATCCTTTCCTGCAGGCTATTTCCCGGAAAAAGTTTTTCTTTAATGGCATGTATCTGCCGTTGCTGGGCCGCGAATTTTCGTTTTTCCGCGCGGAGCATTTTCTTTTCCAGTTCCTGCAGGCTCTGTAGTGATCTTGACTTTAAGGCATCAACATGTGGCACCAGGGTTTTATCAATAGCCGCCGCCTGTTTTTTAAAACTTTCATACAATTGTTCTACCTCTTCCAGGGCGCCATTCAATTTCACGTTATTCTTTGTTACCCTGGCTACTAATTTATTCAGCAATTCCTGTTCAGGTAAAAAGAAATCCTGGACTGTAAAATTCAGTTTATTCAGTTTCTCCTGCCATTTATTTTCAACCACTAAAAAGGAGTTGCGCAATAGAAGTACCGGATAAGGAACTTTATAATGATTAAACAGCCCTTTCAATTGCAACCAATAGGCTAATTCCCCGCCGCCGCCAATAAAAGCAATATTGGGCAGGATGGATTCCTGGAATAAACCGCGCAAAATAACATTCGGGCTGAAACGTTCCGGGTGATTGTTTAATTCGCTCAACAGCTCTTCTTCCGAAAACGAAATAGTTGAATTTAATACTTCATACTTACCATCCCGTACTTCAATACGCTCGCGTTTATTTTCCTTTAAATAAAACAAATTAATCTCCCGCGGGTTGGCCTGCACTTTATAAACCGCCTCCAGTTGTCTGGACGTTTCTTCCACAATCATTGAAGGTTTTTGATGTAAAAGGTCATCCTTGAAAACGTCAATCATCGCGCGTTTCAAGGCGGCATTATCCGGTATCAGTACAATCAAACCATATTTGCCAAACAATGCATGAACCAGCCGGAAGGTAGCGGTCTGAATTGTATCGCCAGCTTTATAACTCTGTTTAATTAATGCCGCAATTTCTTTTCCAAAAGGCTCTGGTGATAATTGTCCATCAATAATGCTTACCAATTTCAACAGTTCCCCATCTACCTGCATGCGGCCTACCGCGCCAGTTTGCTTTGTTTCCCATTTAAGTTTTTGCCCTTCCAGCCAGGTATTACCTAGTTCATCAAGATCGGCATCCTCAGATCCCATATAATAAACGGGCACAAACTTATTCCCAGGTAATGCCAGGGTCAGCTGTTCAGCCAGTTTTATTGTATGTAATATTTTATACAGAAAATAAAGAGGACCGGTAAAAATATTCGGTTGATGTGCGGTAGTTATTGTAAAGCTGTTGTCGGATAGCAGGGATACTATATTTTTCGCAACTGCCTCCTGCGATGCTAAGGCTGTATACTGATTTTGAAGTTCACGAACCAGCAGGCCGCGGTCGGTTGTAAATTTTTTTCGGCCTTCAACAGCTTTTTTTATTCCTTCTATCGTGGGCGGATATGAAAAAAATGGCTCCAGCTTTTGCGGCTGGTCAAGGTAGTCCAATACAATTGTTGTGAAGTAATTGGTTTGGCGGTAAGTCATCCTGGTAGAAGTACAGTCCATAATCAGCTATAAAAATAAAAACAGTTGGGCCTGCAAAATAGTTGTCCTCAAAATTTAACTTTCTATTACCTCAGGTCATACGCCACGATATTATTTTTCCAGAATGTCGGTACATAAACTATCCGGTTCTCTGCATCATACCCGATATCGGCGCTGTTTATTTTTTGTTCCCTGGTATCCAGTAATTTTACTTTGGTGCCATCTCCTTTTACATACCAGATCACACCAGCCCAGCAGGAGACAATGTAATCGCTTCCTGTTACATTCTCAATTCCGTCAGTACCGCCTTCCATGCCATCTGTTATTTTTTGAAGCGCTGTACCGGGTGCTGCCATAAACATAATGCCGTCATCCAATACATACCATCCTTCTTTACCTGCAAACAAACCATTCGGTCTTTTCAGGTTTTCAAGAAAAACGGCAGCTTTACCATTCTCTATGCGGTATACCCTTTTAGCCTTAGAATCGGATACGTAAACTACACCGTTTTTATCAATGGCAATGTCATTCAATCCTTCTGCTCCATCAACTGCCAGGGTTTGGCTAATTTTTCCCTCTTTAATATCAATGACCACCACCTTGTCGAGATCGGCTGCATATAACCTGTCCTGATATAAACCCAACCCTTTTGGGGCGTTTAGACCTGTCACCCAATCAACAGCAATAATTTTTCCATCCAGGCTTACTTTGCCAATCGAACCTTTGCCATCGGCGGCCCAGGGATCTTGTCCATCAATATTTGAGACATACAATACCTTACCGGCTGCATCGTATAAAACAGATTCAGGCACTTTCAATAAAGTATCGGTCTCCCATTTTTTTATCAACTGGTGTTCCTGGGCTTCGGTAACCCCCCTACCAATAAAAAATAAAAAAAGAAAGACAAGGCAGGTCTTAAAATGATTCTTCATAAATTAAGCGATTATGGGGTTAAAGTTAAAGCATGAAATTACGATAACATATCAATTGGAAAATCGTTCAGGGTTGAAGGCAGAAATATCGATGCCGTTTTTTTTATGCCCGATGATCTGTTCAATTAATACACCGGTTCCCGCCGCTGCAGATACCCCGAGCATAGCATGACCACCAGCATAACTGAGGTTACTGAAGCTGCTATGCCGCCCGATATAAGGCAACCCATCCGGCGAGACGGGTCTGTAGCCGTACCACGCCTTTGAGGTATCAGGCGCCGGAAGATTCAACGAAGGATAATATTTTTTAACCGCATTATAGACAGCCATTACCCTTTTGGGCAGAATATAATCGCTATGGCCGCTTAGTTCCATGGTACCCCCGATGCGCAACCAGCGATTGATTGGCGCTGTCGCAGTACGGTCATCAACCAATATCGAAGGGTATTGTAGATTTTTTGCAAGATCATCATACACTACGCTGTATCCCTTACCTGGTTGCATCAATATCTTTATGTTCAGCAATTTTGAAATCTCCTGCAGCCAGGAACCGTTTGCAATTACAAATTCATCCGCCGCAATTTTTCCGTTTAGGGTGATTCCAGCAGTAATTTTGTTACCAGATTTTTCAAATCCGGTTACCGCTGTATTCAACCAGAATTCCACACCCGCATTTTGAAGATGCTTACATAATGACTGCATGAATTTTTGAGGGTTTACATGGCAATCATCCAGGTATAATACTCCTCCGGCAACATTTACTTCTACTTCTGGCTCACGATCCTGAACTTCCGCTGCCGAACACAATTCCGTTTTCAATCCAAAAATATGCGCCTGTGCCGCGAGCTGTTTTTCGTGTTCCGCCGTTTTTTCCGACTTGTACAACATCCAACATCCTTTTTCAATCATGTCAAATGCCGGCAATTCTTTTTTCAGGTCAACCATTAGCGCCCGGCTTAACTGTAAAAGGTTATTCAGATGCGGACCGCTCTCTGCTACTTTTTTTGCATTCGCATTATTTTTAAATGCAAGACCCCATTGGATCAGATCAAGATTTAATCTTGGCTTGATATAAAACGGGCTGGAAGAACTCAACATCCATTTTAACCCTTGTGCGATGATACCCGGGGTAGCTAATGGTACAAAATGACTCGGAGAAATATAACCCATATTTCCGAAGGAACACCCATCGGTAATATCGTTACGTTCAATGACAGTTACCTGATAGCCGCTTTTATTCAAGTAATAGGCACAGCATAAACCAATAACTCCTCCGCCTATAATTGCTACTTTCATGTTGTCCCCGCTTTATTTAAAAAATCTCCGGTTATATAAAGAACCGTTTACTCGATAGAGCCTAAAACAAGTTTTGTCAACCCCTATTGGTGAATGAAGCCCCTGCTCGCCCGGGTCACCGGCCCGTTACCTATCGCATAGGCGTCAAGGTAAGCGCTATTCACATGAGTATAAAAGCAAGCTGGGCAAAGATTTAAAAGGAAAAATGGCTTTAAAACAAACCGAAGCTCAATATGACCACCATTCATTTTTAAATCCTCGTTGAGCTTTCGGATATCAAATGAGCTTTTGGTTGCTTTTTCTTTTTATTTGGCTAAGACAACTTCCTTAATTATCAGCAATTTCTTTCTCTTACTTTTTTTTGTGGAAAAAAAAGTAGTCCCGATAGTCACCGGGATCTGCAACAAAAAAAGTCCCGATGGCTATCGGGAAAAACCCTGCCGGCCGGACAGGCGGGGAATACGCCCTCCCGATAAAAGATCGGGACAGGCTGTTTTCCGGAGAGTTCTCCTGATGAGGCTTTTGTGCTACTGTGACCTCAGCAGTATAGCGCTACTCCCTTGACATTACATAACAAACTGGAAAATTAGCTTGACGCCAATGCGATAGTCATC
>JAOQAL010000433.1 GCA_025963615.1 Chitinophagaceae bacterium
TCCAACCAGTCCCTTGTCATTTTTTTTCAGTTTAATAATACTGCCCACCGGGACTCAAATCAACTTTATTTAGTTTGCTGCTGATATTTCGCGTCTGAGAGGCTTTCCCAGTATCCATTTTCTTTCCCTGCCGGCATTTCAATACGGGTGACCTTTAACTCTATTTCCATAAGTAAATAAATATAACGGTTAATGTCACAATTCCTCCAAAAAAATATAATGTATAATGCTGCACTTTGCCTGACTGTATTCCTTTAATTAATAAAGAAATTTTACCGGTTGCCTTAGCAATTCCATTTACCAGTCCATCAACGATATTTTTATCAATCCAGGCGGCAGGCCTGCCAATGAGATTGAATATAATTTTCTTCGTAATGAAAAGATAGAGTTCATCCATGTAAAATTTTCTATAAGCTGCTTTGTATAATCCGGCCAATGCGTTGGCTACCCGAGTTGGCTTGTTATTCTTATTTTTATACAGCCACATAGCAAGGAGAATACCTGTCAAGGCAAATGCAACCGGCGCCATGGAGAAGATGATATGAAAATGAGGCTCAAGCTTTCTGCCATCCGCTGAAACATAATGACCAAATGGAATGAAGCCGGCAATAATTGTGCACACAGCCAATAAGATCAATGGCAGTTTCATGGCCACATTTCCTTCCCCATGGTGACTCCCGGTGCCGGATTTTTCTAATAGAGAGAGAGCCGGTGGTCTATTCCAGAAGATGGAAAAATAGAGCCGGAACATATAAAAAGCGGTAAGGCCTGAAGTGAACAAGGCCACTCCATATACCGTTTTACTGGAATTATATGCCGCCAGTAAAATTTCTTCTTTGCTGAAAAATCCTGCGAATGGGGGTATCCCGGCGATAGCCAGGCAAGCGATTAGAAAAACAGCATGGGTAACGGGTATAAATTTTCGTAATCCGCCCATGTCATTCATTTCATTCGTATGTACAAAATGAATTACAGCGCCCGCACCCAGAAATAATAATGATTTAAAAAATGCGTGTGTAAACAAATGAAACATGGACGCAGTATATCCAGATCCATTTTCATTGCCCATACCGGAAACGCCCAGGGCGAACATCATATACCCTATTTGCGAGATAGTCGAATAAGCCAACACTCTTTTAATATCTGTTTGTGTACAGGCAATAACAGCGGCGAATAATGCTGATACCGTGCCCACATACAGGACGATCTGCAATGAAACATGATTGAGATAAAATACAGGAAATAACTTCGCAACCAGGTAGACACCCGCTACTACCATGGTGGCTGCATGTATTAATGCAGAAATAGGGGTAGGGCCTTCCATGGCATCGGGTAGCCAGATATGCAAAGGAAACATGGCTGATTTACCGGCACCACCAATGAATACCAACGTTAACGCCCAGGTTAAAAAAGATATACCGAGAAATGAGGCGCTGCTGATGCTCATAAATTGCGGAGATTGCGTATCCGTTAACCGATGAATGAGTGTGCCGAAATCCAATGTCTCCGCCTGAAAACCCAGGATCAGAATACCAATCAGAAGGGCGAGGTCGGCAAACCGGGTAACAATAAAAGCTTTTTTAGATGCGGCCACTGCAGAAGGCTTGTCATAATAAAAACCAATTAGCAAATAGGAGGATATACCCACCAATTCCCAAAACATATATAGCTGAAAAATGTTGGTTGATATCACAAGGCCCAACATGGAAAAGGTAAATAAGCCAAGAAATGAATAATACGTACTGAAACGTTCTTCGCCTTTCATATACCATAGACTGAACACATGTACCATCAGTGCTACAAATGTTATCACTACCAGCATCATGACCGAAATGGGATCCAGAACAATACCCATATCGATAGAAATGTTTTCTGAAAAGGCGAGCCAGGTATATTTTAGAGGAATTACAGCCGGGTAAACACCCTCAATTCTGCCGGTGACAAAAAAATAATGGTAAGCGGTATAGAGCGAAAGTATTGCAGACGCAAGCATTAATCCCGTGCCAATAATGCCAGCAGATTGTTTGAAAAATTTTTTCCCAAACAAACCCAATAGCAGGAAACCAGCCAATGGTAACAGGGGAATGAGCGCTATGTAATTGTAATTATTCTCCAACTTGAACTCTATTACAGGTTGTTTTAGTATTTCATGTCTTCCGCATCATTCACGTCAATGGATTGATGACTCCGGTAAAGATTAATAATTATGGCGATGGCTACGGCTGCTTCCGCCGCTGCAATGGCTATTATGAAAATGGTAAAGAAAATACCATCCAGTTTTTCAGGATACAGGTATTTATTAAACACGACGAAATTAATATTGACACTGTTCAATAGTAATTCAATTGACATCAGCATGGTAATCATGTTGCGGCGTGTAAACAAGCCGTACATTCCAATAAAGAAAAGGGCTGTGCTTACAAAAAGCAGGTGGCTTAGCGGTATCATGCCACCTCCTCCAGTCCTCTCCACCAGGAGCGGAAGGCTTTTTGAACATTCTTATTGTATCTGAAAACGGTTACCATCTGATTTTTTATGTTGTTGTATTGGGTTTATCCTTTTTCGTTGAGGGGGAAGGCGTTTTGATTGCAATCACAATACAACCGATCATGGCTGCGAGTAAGAGCATGCTCATTGCTTCAAAAGGCAATGCAAAACCACCTTTACCGGTACCCATCATGCGCGTTCCTATTGCTGAAACGGACCAGTCAAAATCTTTATTTATTTTCTGAAAACCATGCTGCCAGATCAATAACCAGGTTAGCGCAAATCCAAATACAACTGTTAACAGGGAAGCGATCGTTCTGACGATCGGTGCTTTCGCCATTTCCTTGCCTGATTGCTGCGTAAGGAAAATGGAGAAGATAAGCAGTACGACAATACCACCAGCATAAACGATGATCTGAACAGCCGCAATAAATTCAACCTGCAGAAAGAAATACAATCCGGCAATACCTATTAAAGAAAAGAGGAGCCAGATTGCAGAACGGAAAATCTTCCTGGTAGTGACGGACAAGACAGCCGTGCTGAGTATAAAAACAGCCAGAATATAAAATATGATTTGAGAAGCAGTCAATCAGTTGTATTGATAATTATTTTTATTTGCAATTTACTCCCTGCTTGCCACTTCTGACACGCAATTATTCGATTCCCTCCCGGATCCTGGAACCTGGTTTATTTAATTTCTTCGTTAACTCGTTACGATCAAAAACACTGTGCTCAAATGTCTGGGCCATTTTGATAGCATCCGTAGGACAGGCTTCGATACACAGGTTGCACATGGTGCATAATTCAAGATGATAAACAAAAGTGTCTATCGCTTTTTTCTTCCTGCCATCCGGTGCTATGTCAAATTTCGTAATGATTTTAATCGTTCCGTTCGGGCAGGCTAATTCGCAGGCCGTGCAACCGGTGCAGGCATGCTCGTTATTTTCATCGTGCGGCATTACCACTTCGCCGCGAAAACGTTCCGGTAATAATAACGTGTCTTTATTGTCAGGATATTGCTGTGTAATGATTTCCTTATGATGTGTAAAATAATAGCCGGTAAGCTTCATTCCTTTCCATAAAGATCTTATGGCGCCAAAGACATTGCTAATATATTTTCCTAAAAAACTCATTTAATTTTAGATTTGCAACGACCGATTTTTAGATCTTCAAGCTGAAATCTTTCCTCCCCGATCAGAAATGCCACCCCAGAATCGCCATCAAAGTAACCAGCAACAAGTTAACCATACTGATTGGTAACAGATATTTCCATTCAAGATTTAATAACTGGTCGATCCGTAATCTTGGAAACGTCCACCGGAACCACATGATGACGAATACCAGGAAAAATGTTTTTCCGAAAAACCAGATCGATGACGGGATATAATCCATGATATGGTTAAACCCCTGCCAATGGCCTACATGCAGCGGCATCCACCCCCCGAGAAACAAGGTGGCACCGAGAGCACAAACAATAAATATATTTATATATTCAGCCAGAAAGAACAAAGCGAATTTCATTCCTGAATATTCTGTATGAAAGCCCGCCGTCAGTTCCGATTCAGCTTCCGCCATATCAAAAGGCGCCCGGTTAGTCTCCGCCGTTACAGCAATGATAAAAGTGACAAAGGCAATAATAACAGGAATATGGCCTTTGAAAATCCACCAGCCATTTTCCTGGGACGCAATAATATCTGAAATCCGCAAACTGCCGGTGAGCACAATGATGCAGAGAATGGATAAACCAGCGGACAATTCATAACTCACAATCTGTGCGCCACTACGCATAGCCCCAAGCAGGGAGTATTTATTATTACTAGCCCAGCCAGCCATCAAAATTCCTATTACGGAAATGGACGATACCGCGGTGAAAAAAAGTACGCCGATATTAATGTCCCATATCTGGAACCCCCTGGCAAACATGAACGGCGCCATCAACATCATAGCGATAATCATTACGATAAACGGCGCAAGATTAAATAACAATTTATCAGCACCATCCGGCGTCATGCTTTCTTTTACGATTAGTTTCAGCGTATCCGCCACGGTTTGAAACATGCCTTTTGGCCCTACGCGGTTAGGTCCCAGCCGCACCTGCATCCAGGCGGATACTTTCCGTTCCATCAGGATCAAGACCAACCCCAGGAATGAAAACAGGCTGATGACGCAAACAGCTACCAAAACAAATTCAAGCCATAATGCCGTTGTTGGGCTGAATGAATGGTACAACCAATTGTGAATTGCGTTTGATATGTTTTCGAAACTAAGCAAGAATGGGTTTATTGTTTAGTGCTGAAAATTTGAAAGTTTGACAAATAATCATGATTATAATGGGTGCGATAATCTTAGCCATAAAAGTCGTAGTTCCTCTTTTAATTACCGGTCGATATCCGGGATTACAAAATCCAAAGTTCCCATAATCGCCACTAAATCGCCAATCTTACTTCCTCTGGCCATATGATCCAACGCCGAAAGTGTTGAAAAACCCGGCGAGCGGAACTTTATACGATACGGGGTCGTGCCCCCTTCACTCACAATATATACTCCAAATTCCCCACGCGCTGTTTCCACTCTCGAATAAAATTCCCCTTTCGGTAATTTCAATACCGCTTTGGTCTTTGCCTGAAAATCTCCTTCCGGTATGTTGTCAATCAATTGTTCTATGATCGATAATGACTGCCGCATTTCTTTCATGCGCACCAAATAACGGGCAAAGCTATCGCCGGCTGTTTCTATAATTTCTTCAAATTGCAGGGTACGGTAAACTTCATAGGGGTATATTTTCCGGATATCGCAGGACACACCGCTCGCCCTGGCAGGAGGGCCGGTCAGGCCATATGAAATAGCGTCTTCTTTTGAAATGACACCAACATTGACGGTGCGGTTCTTAAAAATGATGTTATCCGTTACCAGGTCATCGTATTCGTCAATCTTACTTTTGAAATGAACAATAAACTCTTTTACTTTCCGCTGAAAGGTTGGATGCAGATCAACCATGATACCCCCGGGCACCATATAATTCATGGTTAAACGGGCACCACAGGTTTCTTCCATAATATCATTTATCATTTCTCTTTCACGAAAAGCCAGGAAAAAAGGAGTTAATGCGCCAACATCCATCGCCATGGCACCCCACCACAAGGTATGTGATGCGATACGGGTCAGTTCATCCATCAATACCCGGATCACCTGGGCCCGGGCAGGCACCTCAATCTGCATCCCTTTTTCTACACATAAAGCACAACCGTGATTATTGATATGAGAAGAAAGATAATCCATACGGCTGGTTACATAAATAAACTGCCGGTAGCTCAGACTTTCACACATTTTCTCAATGGACCGGTGTATATAGCCCAGATGCGGTTCCACTTTCTTTATCGTTTCCCCGTTTAGCGTAATGACCAGATGAAGCACGCCATGGGTAGCAGGATGCTGGGGACCGATATTGATTATCATGTCCCCGGAATCGTTCACTGTAGGTTCCTTTATTATTTCGGTTTTCCTATACATTTCTCCATCCCAGGCAAGTCATTTGTTTTAAAAAAATTCAATACCCGATATCACATTGTCAGTTAAAAAATTTCTCCGGCATCCCTGCATTGAAAATTCAATATTGGACATTGATTGTTGAATATTTTACGTTGTAATAAATGATATGACCTTCTTATAGTTTAATTAGATTAACCGGATCATCATAATCTTTCCGCATCGGGTATTTTCCTTCCCAGCCATCAGGAAGAATTAATAACC
>JAOQAL010000309.1 GCA_025963615.1 Chitinophagaceae bacterium
CAACAACCGTGTTATACTATGTACTGATGGAGACTTTAATATAGGTGCCAGCAGTGATGATGATATGGAAAGGCTGATTGAACAGGAACGAAAGAGTGGCGTATTTTTAACAGTGCTGGGGTATGGAATGGGAAATTATAAAGACAGTAAAATGCAAAAGCTTGCCGACAAAGGGAATGGCAATCATGCTTATATTGATGGTATCGGCGAAGCCAAAAAAGTATTGGTCAATGAATTTGGAGGCACCCTGTTCACGATTGCAAAGGATGTAAAACTACAAGTTGAATTTAATCCCACGAAAGTGCAGGGTTACCGGCTCCTGTGTTATGAAAACAGGATGCTGAACAAAGAAGATTTTAATAACGATAAAAAAGATGCCGGCGATATGGGCAGTGGTCATACCGTTACTGCTTTGTACGAAGTAATACCTGTTGGAGTGAAAAGTGATTTTCTGGAAACTGTTGATCCGTTAAAATACCAGTCAAATAAAACAGTGGTAAGCAGCATGACTTCCGGGAATGAGGAAATCATGAATATTAAACTTCGGTACAAACAGCCCGATGAAGACATAAGCCGCTTAATGGAACATCCCGTTTATGATAACCGGCTTGGCATAGCAAACACATCTGACAATTTCCGTTTTGCCGTGTCTGTAGCAGAATTTGGCATGTTGCTGCGTAATTCAGAGTTCAAATCCAATTCATCTTTTAACAACGTATTAAACCTTGCAAAAAAAGCGAAAGGCCAGGATAGGCAAGGTTACCGTTCTGAATTCATACGGTTGGTAGAATCTGCCAGGTCCCTGGTGGTAAATGGCGCCGACGGCGACGATGAAGAGGTATCAATGGGGAATGATTAAAATAAGCAGATAGATGCTGGATACTGGATGCTGGATGCCCAATAAGAAGCTGTCTCAAAATAGTTATTGTTAATAATCGCGCAGAGATGTTAAGAAAGTAAAGATCGATTATTAACAATTCATCTCTTTGCGTTCTTTGCTTCTTTGCGCCCTTTGCGTGAAATATTCCTTTTGAGACAGCCTCTTATTTATAAAAAGTAAGAGTTTTCTCTTGTGGAAAATTCCACGAAAATCAAAAAGGCGCCAGGTCAATTTTCCCATTATGTGGAGATAATTAATCAAAAAAACGGAAGTGATAAATTTTAGCTACTCATCCAGCATTATTTTTTTTTGGCACTTTTTTTGCAAATTATTTTCGAATTTTAGATATCAAATAATCTGTGTTTTAATACAACTATAACTTTTTAATAAGCTTTCTGGATTTAGTTTTGTATTAAGACAATTGTTATTACTATTTAAGACGCGCCTACCTTTTGCATTTGTGCCATTGAATTTTATCCTCTGTTAGATTTTTATTTTAAAATTTATTTATAAGCCTTTCACATTTTATTCGTGAACGTCTTGTTTTAAAATTGGCACCCTTATGATCAAGTCAACTCTTGGCAGGTTGAGGAAGATGTTTGACCGCAGGCATTCGTCTGTAGCTATTCATCCCTTATCCGATGTTCAGACAAAGACTATTGGCAGAGATACTACAATCTGGCAATTCGTAATTATATTACCGGATGCAACTATTGGCAGTAACTGTAACATCAATGCTCATACTTTTATTGAAAATAATGTACGGGTGGGCAACCGGGTTACCATTAAATGTGGAGTTTACCTTTGGGATGGCATTGAAATAGAAGATGATGTATTTATAGGACCCAATGCCACTTTTGTAAATGATAATTATCCCCGCTCCAAAAAATATCCGGAAAAATATTCAATTACAAAGATTTGTAAAGGCGCATCAATAGGTGCTAATGCGACAATACTTGGAGAAATTACCATTGGTGAGTATGCTTTGGTAGGCGCTGGAAGTGTTGTAACAAAAGATGTCCCTCCATTTACACTTGTTTCCGGCAATCCCGCCTCCATTCAGGGCAAGGTAAACCGGGATTGTTCATTAATAGATCGGTCCGGGTATACTGAGAAAAGGGTAGTATAATTTTTTGCTTTCCACGCTATTATTTTTTTGAAATGCTTCCGGGTATAAACGGGGAGCCTTTACGAAATCTCCGGAGCTTGCCGGTTCAAAACAGTTCTTCAGGCCTGCTGCTTTTATAGCAATGATTTTATAATTTAGCATAATACAATTCATTCGTATTATGTTGAAGAAAAAATGGAGCCTTATTTTTTACGTGTTGATGCTCGGCACTTTCGGCACCGCGATATACCAGGTATTGCAAAATGGCCGCGCCCTTCAAAAAACCGGACTGGCAGCCCAGGTAAATACGCTGCCCGCGGACACGCATAACAACTTACAGTTGTTTACGGATTCATTTAAAAGTAATTTGGTTCATCCGCTGCCAACTTTATTACTGCAGATCATAATAATTGTAGTGATTGTCCGTCTTTTTGGTTTTCTCTTTAATAAAATCGGCCAGCCTTCAGTCATTGGAGAAATCGTTGCGGGTGTTGTTTTAGGTCCCTCCTTACTGGGTGCTTTTTTTCCTGGAATATCAAACTTTATTTTTCCGGCTTCATCATTTGCTAATCTCCAGTTCCTGAGTCAAATAGGTTTAATGCTGTTTATGTTCGTAATAGGAATGGAGCTTGATATCGATGTGATACGAAAGCAGGCAAGAGAAGCAGTCATTATCAGCCATGCCAGCATTATTATACCTTATACATTGGGTATGACACTCGCCTTGTTTATGTATAAACAATTTGCACCTCCGGCAATTTCGTTCTCATCCTTTGCTTTGTTTATGGGTATTGCCATGAGCATAACCGCGTTTCCGGTACTGGCACGTATTATACAGGAAAGGGGGCTGACCCGAACGAAACTCGGCGTGATGGCCATCACCTGTGCAGCTGCGGATGATGTAACAGCCTGGTGTATCCTGGCGGCTCTTATTGCGATCGTAAAAGCGGGCTCATCGGTAAGTACTTTGTTTACACTGGGTCTTGTTGTTTCTTATTTATTGCTGATGTTGTTTATCATCCGGCCGCTATTAAAAAAGTTAGGAACCATCTATAATAAACGCGGCACGGTGAGTAAGTCAATGATGGCCATTGTGTTTATGGCTTTATTGGTGTCCGCCTATGCAACAGAAATTATCGGTATCCACGCTTTGTTCGGTGCATTCATGGCTGGTGTTATTATGCCACCCGGACTTAAATTCCGCAATATTGTAATGGAAAAAATTGAGGATGTTAGCCTCGTTTTATTATTACCATTATTCTTTGTCTTTACCGGCCTTCGCACACATATCGGGTTATTAAACCAGGGTCATCTCTGGATTACCTGTGGATGGATCATACTGGTGGCAGTCGCCGGCAAGTTTGGTGGCAGCGCCCTGGCTGCAAAAGTGGTGGGTCAAAACTGGAAGGACAGCTTATCGATCGGTGCATTAATGAATACCCGGGGACTTATGGAACTGATCGTATTAAATATTGGCTACGATCTTGGCATTCTTTCCCCCGAGGTATTTACCATGATGGTGATTATGGCCCTTGTTACTACTTTTATGACAAGCCCTGCACTTAATCTTATTAACTGGCTAATGCCCGATAAAACGAGAAAGCTGCAAGCTGCAAGCTATGAGAAAGCTGCGAGCGGCGAGCTATGAGACTAAGAAAGCTGCGAGCTTCGAGCTGTGAGCTGCGAGACTGAAATAAGTTGCAGAGCTATAGTTCTTGCAGTTCATAGCTCGAAGCTCACAGCTCGAAGCTTGTAGCTTGTAGCTTCTCACAGTTTCCCAATCTCCTTATACAATCCCCGGAAACAGCCCCACGGTGTCTTACCACCTGAGGTAGTATCTTTTTTATCTTCATAAAATCCTTTAAGAAATTGAGGAGCCCCTGACCATACGGTTTGTACCATTCCCTGAAAATTGGGTTTCATTTCTTTTGTTGATTCATTTCTGAATTTTTGCATGTCCTTCAACTGGCTGATGGCAATAGCAGGATTGCGCCAGGGGCAGGTAACTACCCTGAAACCTTTCATAGCGAAATAGACGGGTGTTTTGTCAGCCCGTTCATAATGCCAATCGCAAATCAATACATCTTTCGGGATCAGATCAATGGCCGGATAGGTATTGTTATAACTGCCTTCCCACATGCCTATACCACTGGTTTTACCATCCAGCAGCCTGTCACCCCAGATCCATAATTCCCTTTTTGACGTTGCAAGATGATCGCGGATAGTCTTTACTTCTCCAGCAAATAATTCTGCTTTATTCTTGCCTCCGCAACGGGGACATTTATCATCGCCAAGATAAAAAACTTCGTCCATGCCTGCATGAAAGGCGTCGGTCTCAAAAACATCACATATTTCATCCATTAACGCAAAAACAATTGCATGTACCCCGGGATGTAAAGGGCAATAACTTTTACAATATAAATTATCCGCGTTGGGCCATACATATTTTACCGGCATCAATACCTGCGGTGTTTCATCAAATTCAGGATATATTTTCAAAAGGTTCGTAGTATGGCTTGCCCATGACTGATGCCCAAGGAGGTTAACCTGCGGAATCACCCGTATATGATTGGCTTTACAGGCAGCCACAATTTTTTTCACGTCTTCCTTTGATAGTGCAATACTGTCGCGAAGTTCAGGATGACTTGTATATTGATAATTGAAGTCAACCCGCAAGATTAAAGTATTCACCTGTCGCGGCGCCAGTTCTTTGTTTATAAATGTCACAAAAGAATCAACATATCTTGGTGGTGGCGCCGCTATACAGAACCCCCGGATCGGTAATATGTTATCAATATTTTCTTTTTGTATCTGTGCCGTTTTGCAAGCTGTGAATGCTACCGCAAAAGAGAAAAAGCCGATGATAATTTTTTGCATATTCGCTAAAAGTACTTAAAAATTAATGATTCAGGATGAGATTTTAAAATCAAAATCGCAGCTACAATGGGGGACCATTCTCTATCGGTTTACAGGGTTTAATTTTTTATTCTCCCTACTTAATTTCATAAAATTTCTGGTGATTATATTAATTTTACAATGGTTTTTCAAATGTGTGAGAGAATGTCTTAACCATACACAGCTCAATAGGCGGATGCTAACGGAACTTTTTCCATTTACATCCTAAATCAGTGTTTAAGACAATTGTAATGATCGAGAAATGATTTACCGGAATAGTTTTTTGACGATTCCTGCCCTGATTCTATTCTCCTCTGTTTTAGAGGCGCAGGCAACCGCAGATTCAATGTCTCCGGCATTTAAAAGCACGATAATAAACAAAGCGAAACAACCTGTTTTTTGCCGTTATTTTGACACCACCGCCAAACAGCTTTCCGTTCATTATAATACCTGGGATTTATTTTTTACAAAGCCCTGCACGGTGGGATTCATGCGATACCTGCCGGAAGATATGTGGCAAATAGCCAAAGCTCCTTTTCAAAAAAAGAATCTCGCCTGGCTGAGTGTAACCGCAGCAGGAACGCTTATTTTAATACCCTTTGATCAGCGCATCACGGACGCGGTCAAGAAAGTTTCCAGCAGGGTCTGTTTACACCCGGATACAAAATATGGGATCTTGCTAAAAATGGGGCAAACCAAAATAGTAAAGTATCCCCGTAATATCAATTCAGGGCTATACCAATTGGGTGAAGGTGGTACGAGCATGTTGCTGGCAGGAGGTCTCTGGATCTATGGAAAGGCCACTTCGGATTACCGGGCCTTGCAATCGGCAAGCGACCTTGCCGAAACTTTTATTATCATGGGAGTAACAACCCAGCTTTTGAAAAGATCGTTTGGCCGTCAAAGCCCCTTTATGGCGACTACGGCCGGAGGCCACTGGCATCCTTTTCCTTCTTTTAAAAACTACCAGGAAAATACATCGGATTATGACGCATTTCCCTCGGGTCACCTGGCTACTATGATGGCTACCGTAACGGTGCTGTCAACGAATTATCCTGAAAAGCAGTGGATTAAACCGATAGGATATGCTTTGATGGTATTGACAGGATGGGCGATGATCAATACTGATGTGCACTGGATCGCAGATTATCCGCTTTCGTTAGCGTTGGGTTATTTATCCGGAAAAATTTCGGCTATGCGGCATGAGAAAAAAAAGATAAGGAAAGCAATAACCCTATAAGGTTTGCATCGCCGCCCGGCAAACCTTATAAGTTTAGAATCATTCTTTAAACGCCGGATGAAATTCTTCCAGTGTCTTCCTTAAAAATTCACGATCCAGGTGTGTATATATTTCAGTCGTGGTAATACTTTCATGTCCCAGCATTTCCTGCACCGCCCGAAGATCGGCACCATTTTCAATCAGGTGCGTAGCAAAAGAATGACGGAATGTGTGTGGTGAAACTGTTTTTTTAATTTCTGCTTTAGCTACAAGATCTTTAATGATAAGGAAAATCATGATCCTTGAAAGCTTGGTGCCGCGCTTGTTTAAAAAGAGTATGTCTTCGCTACCGGGTTGCGGAGCGACATGTACCCGGATTTCATTTTTATAAATCGTGATATACTTGATAGCACTGCTGCCGATAGGAACCAATCTTTCCTTATCGCCTTTGCCAATAACACGGATAAAACCAATGTCCATGTATAGTTGCGATATTTTCAGGTTTACCACTTCGCTTACCCGCAAGCCACTGCTGTACATGGTTTCTATGATTGCTTTGTTGCGGCCACCTTCCGGTTTGCTTAGATCAATCTGCGAAATAATATTTTCTATTTCCTCAAAGCTCAGCGTATCCGGCAAAAGACGTTTCAGTTTCGGCGCTTCCAGGAGCGCCGTGGGGTCTTTGGTACTGATATTTTCGAGCAGGCAATATTTATAAAACGCCCGGATGCCCGAAATGATTCTTGCCTGTGAAGTGTCTGACATGCCAAGTTCCATAACCCATTTTACAAATTGCTGCAGGTTTGCCAATTCTATTTCTGATGGAGATTTTAAGGTATTGGATTGAAGAAGAAATTGGGTAAGCTTCTCAATATCCCGTAGATAGGCCTCCACGGAATGATCAGAAAGTGATTTTTCTAACTGCAGGTATTCTTTAAATCCTTTTTTGTAAGATTCCCACATGAGGAGACGAAGGTTTAGAAATTCCCAAACTTATAACTTGATTTGCTTTTCAATGGTCTTTATTTCCTTGCCTTGCAGCAGGTTTACAAAAATCCGGTTGCGTGTTACGTTCACGGAATCAAATGTGGCGTGTACGTTATTGTAGTCGATGTCTAATTGTTTATCAGCCAGCAAGGTTTTTTCTATTTTACCCGTGGCTTTATCTTCCACATATATAAAGGTATAGTCGGCATAACAAATGAGCCCTTCTTCCACTTTATATTTAGGATCAAAATTGGTAAGGGCACTGCTGTATTTACTGATTGAATTTTTTTTGTTAAAAGGGAGTTTCAATAAATAACCGCGAAAGGTAGAACAATCATTTAACTGAACCCAGGCATAACTGGTATCATAAAAATCACAACGTACAAATTGTTTATTGATGCTGACCGGTTGACCAAGCAGTCCGCTTAAGCCCATCTTCCGGTTGCTGACCAGGTCGGCATGGCTCCATAAAATTGTATCGGGTGTGCAGGATTTGGCTGAGATATACACATAGGGCTTACCCGGATGGGCACCCGTAAATTTAAGTGTGTCTTTTAAACAGGGATCAGAACAAAAAGATTTAGGCGCAGCCGGTTTATCACAGGCTGTAATGCATACGGCGAAAAGGACCACGAAGACGGTTGACAGGGTTTTCATTGAATCTGTTTTAATACTGACAAAAATAAATACTTCGGCTTTCTGCGGACGTTTTTTCTTTTATCTTCGGGCCCTATGACAAAGGGCAAGCGTGTAAATTTCCGTTCATTTAAGCAGAAGGTTCGTTATAACAAAAAATCGTTCAGGAGTTTTCTTACGAAGTTGGGAAAGAACGTTCCCCGCAACGCCGATACGCTTACATCTTTAGCAGAGAAGGAAGTATGGAAAGAAGTTGATTGTCTTAGCTGCGCTAATTGCTGCAAGCAAATGTCACCCACCTACACCCCGGCAGATATCAAACGTATTGCGGCACACGAAAACATGGAGCCGGAAGCCTTTAAGAAGAAATGGCTTTACAAAGACCGCACAGGTGATTGGTTAAATAAGACAACGCCTTGCCAGTTTCTTAACCTATCCACCAATAAGTGCCGCATCTATGCGGTACGGCCAGCAGATTGTATCGGGTTTCCCCATCTTTCAAAGAAGAAACTGATTGACTATATTCATGTGCACAAACAAAACTTAGAATATTGTCCCGCTACGTATAAATTGGTGGAGAAAATGATGGAAATTCCCCTGGTCTGACAGTCTCCGTCTGACCAGTAGCAACACGCTGCTCACAAATAAACATCTTCCAATAAAAAGAATTCAGGTTGATGATGGCTGCGGATCGTAATAGCAAGAATATCATATTGAACATGCCGGTATTCAGGATGTTGATACAAAAATTCATCTGCGGCATTTAGCAATCTCTTAAATTTTCTTTTTGTTACGGAATCTTCCGGGTAGCCGATATTTGTTTCAGTAAGTGTTTTTACTTCTATTATATGGAGTTTATTGCTACGGCGCGCAATGATATCAATTTCATAAAATGAATATCGCCAGTTTTTGTGGATAATTTCATATCCCTTACCCAGTAAAAATTGTTCAGCTAATTTTTCTCCCTCTTTACCGAGTTGGTTATGTGATGCCATCCTTATCTTTACTTCAAAATACTAAAAACAGTGGCATTAAAAAAGAAACTTTATCCCCTGATTGGCAAAGTGCAGCATTATTCCTGGGGCGGCTATCATTTTATTCCTGCATTA
>JAOQAL010000314.1 GCA_025963615.1 Chitinophagaceae bacterium
CAAAGGAAAGAAATATAACGTGGTTAGCATGACAGATGCTATTGCAGCGAAGCCGGCTGTGGCTTTATTTTCTGCAGGCGGCAGCACATCCCTCGAATGGGCGCCAAAATTTGCGGAAGCCGGCATCACGGTTATCGATAATTCATCTGCCTGGAGAACGGATCCTTCAAAACCCCTGATAGTCCCGGAAATTAATGCGGATATCCTGACTGCCAATGACAAGATCATTGCCAACCCGAATTGTTCAACAATACAAATGGTCGTGGCGTTGAACCAACTGCATAAAAAATATAACATAAAAAGAATTGTGGTAAGCACCTACCAGAGCGTGACCGGCACCGGAGTGAAGGCCGTTGCGCAACTGATGAATGAACGTAACGGGGTAGTGGGAGAGCGGGCATATAAATATCCCATTGACCTGAATGTGATCCCGCAAATAGATGTCTTCCTGGAAAATGGTTATACCAAAGAAGAAATGAAAATGGTGAAAGAAACCAAAAAGATCATGCGGGATGATACGATCCGTGTAACGGCAACCACCGTACGCATACCGGTCGTGGGCGGCCATAGCGAAGCTGTAAATGTTGAATTCACTAAAGACTTTGACCTGATTGAAGTAAAAAATATTTTACAAAAATCACCGGGCGTGGTCGTGGTGGACGATATCGCCAACCAGCAATACCCCATGCCAATGGATGCGCATGAAAAAGATGATGTGTTTGTAGGAAGGTTGAGAAGAGATGAAAGCCAGCCCAATACGCTTAATATGTGGGTGGTGAGCGATAACCTGCGTAAAGGCGCTGCCACTAACGCGGTGCAGATAGCGGAATACCTGATGCAAAAAGGACTGTTGTAAAAAAGTTTGTTGTTTATGGTTTGTAGTTTATGATTCTGCAATTTGAGACTTGTATACCCGGAAGTTACTTACTGTAATAAGAACCGTAAGCTACAAACCATTAACCCTCATAAAAAGCCTGTTTCAATGAATATCGAAACACTCCGCACCTACTGCATAAAGAAGAATGCTGTAACCGAAGAATTCCCCTTCGGCCCGGAAACTCTGGTATTTAAAGTGAAAGGAAAAGTATTCCTGCTGACTTCGCTGGATGGTGAAGGATTCCAGTTTAATGTAAAATGCGATCCTGAAAAGGCGATCGAATTAAGAGATAGATATGATGCAGTGCGGCCCGGTTACCACATGAATAAAAAACATTGGAATACCGTGATCGTTGATGGCAGTATCCCCATGCAGTTATTAACGGAAATGATTGATGATTCGTATAATTTAGTGGTCCAATCGCTGCCAAAGAAATTGAAGGAATAACCAGCATCCACCATCCGGTACTCAGCATCCACCATCCAGTATCCAGCATCCAGTATCCAGCATCCTGCATCTTAAATGATCGCGTGATTTATAAATTCAAGAAGTGGTTGTAACGTTTCGAACGCAGTAGTTATTTTTTTCGACAGCTCCTTAGACGTTAATGTTGAATCCGGAACGCTGGCTGTAGCAACAACGCTTTTTAGTTTAAGATATTCTGCTGCGGGATTATCAGCTTCATAACCTTTTGGTATCCGGGAGAGCGTGTATTCCGCATCTCTGGAAACCGTGTGATAGACCGATTTGAATTTTTTTGATTCAACGATCTTTTTAAAATCGCTCAGGTTGTAGTCAATTTCCTGGCGTATTTTATGAAGTTCAGATGGCATCGGCATCCATAATCCCCCACCCACAAAACTTTTTCCAGGTTCACAATGAAAATAGTAGCCGCCGAATAATGATTTTTTGCCGCCCCGGTTGATATAAGCTCCCATATTACATTTATAGGGCGACTTATCTTTTGAAAAACGTACATCCCGGTTAATCCGGAACATGCAATCCTTAGCTTTCAGGTGACTGATCGTTTCATCTTTTTTACCATGCTTTTTTATAAGCTCATCAATAAAACCGGCGAAATCGGCCTTTGCATTTTCATATTCTTTGCGGTGGGCATCAAACCAGGGTTTGTTATTATTTTTTTTAAGATCTTTTAGAAATTTGAGCGTTGAAACGAGCAGCATAAATAAACCACGATTAAAAGAATGACAAAAGATTTACAAAGAATAAATTTAGTAAAGCTTTTCAAACCCACCCGGAAATCCTTTTAATCGTGGCTATTTAATTATCCATCCAATCCGACCTGTTTTATAGTTCTTTGATCCAGGCAGCCGCAAAGGCTTTGGCCACATCATTTACTTCCTTGCCTGCACGGTACACTTTTTTCCAATCGTAAGACTTTCTTTCATAAATATCATTCACAAATTTCTTTTTTCCATTTACATCTTTAAGTGCGGCGGTAAAATCAACCGTGCTTACAATATCAAGATATTGCTGTAACCTTTTCTTGATAAATCCCTCCGGACTGGCAGGAAAGGAGCTCTCCCATTTTTTTAAATAGTCCTGGTAATTTTTCAGATCATTGTCAACAGACATTTTTTCACCCTGCGCCATTATTTCAATCATTTGGCTATTGGGATCCTGGTAATCTTTTAATTGTTGTTTTTGTGATGCTAACGCCTCTTCCATTATCTTTTTCACATCGGGTGCGAAGGTTGACATTTGTTTCTCCAGGTCATCCATGGCTTTCTTCGTCTCATCAATTCTTTCTTTTCTTATTTCTTCCTTTGTTTTAGCTACCTTTTTTTGAGGCTCCGGGGGTTTGGCGCCCTGACGTCTTTTTTCATACTCCTTTTTAAAGACTTCACTGCTGATATATTGTTTTGTGTAAGCTAACAAATCCTTTGTTACAGCAGCCCGGTTTCCTGCGGCGATATTCTTTGCTGATTTAGCGCCGTAATTATAAATATACCCTTGTAAAAAACTTTCCCGGATACTTTCATCTCCCAGTTGTTGCGATATGCCCAATTGGTTCCAGAATTCATCCGTATACTTTTTTACAGAAAATGAAAGAAGAGAAATAACGAGGATCGGAGAGAATAACAGCGCCGTGAAAATTTGGGCGGCCTGCAAGAAATTCTTTTTAGAAAACTGTTTCATAAAAAAAGGTTTAATCATTAATGGTTTGGTTAAAAAAATTTATCTAATTGGTCCAAAGGCCTGTTGAGAGCAAATTCGTCGGATTAAAGAAGTCTCCATGCCCCGGAGGGGCATTTTGGGGGTAGAGGATTGATTCCTAATAGTTCATCTCTTTGCGTTCTTTGCTTCTTTGCACTCTTTGCGTGAAATATTCCTCTGCGTGAAATATTTCTTAGAAAGCAAAGATTGATTCTTAACAATTCATGTCTTTGCGTTCTTTGCTTCTTTGCGTCCTTTGCGTGAAATAGTGTTTTCAATTTCCAATTTTTAACGGGTATAAGCGGTAAGCTTATCCGGTGAAATAGGAGCAGGTACAATATTTTTTACCGGGTTGGTCGATTTCAGGAAAGTGAAAATGGCTGTTATATCTTCATCTTTAATATTCACATAGTTTTCCCATGGCATCGGGGGTAATATGGTTCTGTTGCCATCGAGTCCCTTGAATTTTCCCTGTTTTAGTGCTTTTTTGAATTGCTCTTCAGTCCAGTTACCGATCCCGGTGGCATCGGAAGTAAGATTGCCTGCAAAAGAAGTGCCCCAGGGACCGACTATGGCGGTGCCCGACATCCCAAACAATACCCAGTTTTTAGTCGTTGTTGTGTCAAACTTGCTAATAGGGATATAGTCGGGATGACCGGATAACATTCGGTCCATATCCCGTTCCGGTCCTTTCGGTCCCATCTTCATAGGAGTATGGCAATCATTACAACCCATAATGGTTACCAGGTAGCTGCCTCGTTTTATAAGACTGTCTTTTGATACGATCGCTGTTTCTTTAACAGCGGGTACCGAATTAACGCATGAAGCAATAACCAGGACAGCAGCAAAAGCCCCGCTGATTATTAATAAATTCTTTTTCATATTATTTTGTTTGATAGTAAATTTTTAGATTGATTTTATGATGCGATCATTATTCCTTCGGTAAGTTCTTCCAGAATTTGACGGAAGCGTTTTTCCTCCAGTTCTTTTTCCGCTATGGTGAATAAGGGCCGGAACACGTGATTCGGTGCATTTCTTTCCACGTTGCGAAGCCAGGTGGTAATTTCATTATTGCTCAATCCCTTCATCATCCATTTGGAAGCAACGACGGCTTCATCGGCGGGGATGGAACCAGCGATTTTCTGACTTAGTGCTATAAGTTCATTATCTCCGTAATACCTCCAAAACAGGTTGTTTAGGATAGTTTCTTCCTTTTTCATGTGCTGCAGGTTGAATATCATGAATTCAATAAAAGCCATGCTTAAAGAACTGCCGAGATCTTTTTTTGCTTCGGAGGAAATTGCATGGGCAAGGGCCATCAGGAAGCCTTTTAATCGTTGGATCAGCGCACGGTCTGTTACATGTTCCTGTTCAAATGCATCGGTTACTGCAGGCTCATATTGCTGTAATAGCGGAAACAGCATCGTGTCTTCACGATAAGCATGCTTGTCAAACAGTTCAAGTAATTGATAGAGTCTTTCCGATACGTCTTCTGCCTGTTGTGGGTTATCGAAATCTGTCTGGCTGATTAAAGTAGCCGTATCATACATCAATACCCTCAGGGCCTTGTGAATCTGGTTAAATAAGTTGTACCGCATAAAATTTAAAGATTAAATGGTTGTAAAATAATTTTTAACAAATTTCATTGGCGAAAACATAAAATGCAATGGGCTCCTGTGTGAAATGCGGAAACCGGTGTATGAAATGATAAATATTCCAATATCCAGTATCCCGCATCCAGCATCCAGTATCCAGCATCTCCTATCCTGCAATGATTCTTTCCTCTTTTCTTTTTCCGCTCTGAGCGCGTTGCTCAGGCACAGCCAGTATTTGTTCCACATATTGAGCGAAAAGTTGATTGGGTTTAAACCAGCTGAATTCTCCGGCGATTTTTTCTAAATTATACCGGTATAGTTTATTACTCATAACCTCATTTACCGCGTTGCTGATCTGCAACGGTTTTGGAGTTTCTGTTTTTAAATTGATTCCATACTTGAAGTAACCCACCCTGGCATTGATTTCATTTTTACCTTCATGCACACCAGCCACGACCATGGGCAGGCCATTTTCAATAGAAAGCATTACACCGCCATAACCACCATTGGTAATATATGCATCCGCATAGGGCATTATATCGGCAAAAGGAATAAAATCTTCTATGATCAGGTTTCGCTGTGGATACTTTTCTCTCAGTAATGCTGTCCCTGAACCTCCGGTGGTAGCTACGATCAATGTATCAGAATCTTTAAAGGCTTCCAGTGTTGGAATGAGTATTTTGTTTATGTCTTTTTCTACTGTGCCTTGAGTCACCAATACAATTTTCCGGTATTGATTCAGGCGTCTATCAAACCATTGTGGCTGGTGTTTATTCGCCGAATAAGGATGTAACGGGCCTATGAAACGGACGTTGCTGCTAAGGTCACTGCGGTAATATTCAAACCCGGGCGTACCGCTCTGAAGCAACAGATCGGCCTTCGCCACCTGCAGGTCAAACACACTTTTCCCACCATGATAAATTTTATATTTATCAAGCAATCGGTGCATTACCTTGTTGGGTCCGCGAAATAGTAAGCGGTTGGTAACACCGCGCAATAAAGCCTGTTTTATCTTTCCAAAAAAACTGTACGAGGGCTCCATGCCCAATCCGGCAGGAGGCAGGTCTTTCGAATTTTCATTCAGTGGCAGAACACCGATAGAAATTACAGGTTTATCCATCAGCTCTTTTACAAAAGCAATACCGGTGAAAGCACAGTCTGCCACCAGCAAGTCGAACCTGAATTCTTTATAAATGTCTATGATATCCGCATAGTATTCGGGACCTCTTAAAATAAAAGCGTGAATGATATCAAATTTTAGACGGCCTAACTGCGTTTTATATTTCAGGCGGTCAGGAAAAGCCTTGTCGAAATCATTATTGCTTACATCTACCGCCTTTCTGAAAGG
>JAOQAL010000316.1 GCA_025963615.1 Chitinophagaceae bacterium
TTGTTTTTGCTGCTCTTGTTATAATGCCTGGATCAAAGTAAGGGATGCGCAATCAACACCGTTCGGATAAAACGGCGTTGGCAATTAAATACGGGGCGAATGGAATTAATTTTTTAAAATCTTCTCCGGGCGCCATTTTACTTACCGGCACAGCATCTGTAACGGGCAAGTTAATCCCGATACCCGCGGTATGTATCGGCAATGATGATGGAATGAAGTTAAAGGAAGAACTAAAAACCAAGCCAGTCACCGCCACTATTATGATGACTAATTTTTCAGGCATCATCAAAGCAAGAAATGTAATTGCTACGATTAAAGGCAGGCTTCATCCCGACGAGAAAGTTGTGATTGGCGGCCATCTCGATAGTTGGGATCTTGCAACAGGCGCTATTGATAATGGTATCGGTTCTTTTTCAGTATTGGATATGGCCCGTACCTTTAAAGCGTTGAACCTTCAGCCCGATCGTACGGTTGAGTTTGTAATGTTTATGGGTGAAGAAGAAGGGCTGCTGGGTTCAAAAGCTTATGTAAAGGAGGGCTTGAAAAACGGCTCTTTACATGGGATACGTTATATGCTCAACTTTGATATGACGAATGATCCCAAAGGATATTCTTCAGCTACCAGTGAAGATTCATCCTTGATTCAATCCATAGGTTCATTAGTACAAGAGATTGACACTTCTTTTAAGAATACTTTTCGTTCCGGGATGGGTCTTCACAGCGATCATCAGCCTTTTATGCTGGAAGGAATTCCCACGGGTGGTGCATCCGGAAGCCTGAGCCGCGAAATATTAAACTGTTATCATGCGGATTGTGATGTTTTCAGTTGGGTAAAAGAGAATGAAATAAAAAATACAGTGCGTTACGGTGCAGTGCTTTTATATGGGCTGGCCGACGCGGCAGCGCTGAATGCCGCATGGTTGACAGATGATGCACTAAAAGAAAAGCTACTGAAAAGTAATCTGAAAGAGCCCTTACAGATTGCAGGCGAATGGAGATGGAAAGATTAGTTTGTAGTAAACGTGCCGGGTGCTTCCGGCGTCCCGGCCCGGTTCTCCTAATCTTCCAGCACGCCAAACTTTCCGCTATTTACATCTGTGAAGGCCTGTTCCAATTCCTCCCATTTATTCATTAAGAAAGGACCATATTGTGCAATAGGCTCATTAATAGGTTCGCCCGACAATACTAAGAGTATGGCCTCTTCGCCGGCTGTGATATCAATGGTGTTACCTTCATTTTTGAAAAGTACAAAATGATCAGCTAACGCTAACTGACCATTAATTGTTACATTTCCTTCCACAACCAACAGGCCGGTATTATAATCAGCGGGGAAGGTTAATTGCACTGAAGCCTCTTTTTTCAGTTTTACATTATATACATGCATCGGTGTGAATGTGGAAGCGGCGCCTGGTGTAACTTGTTCCGGAGTTGCCGGATTTTTATATTCACCGGCAATGACTTCTACTACCCCGTTGTTATCCGGGAGCTGATATTTTCCTATTGAAGCATTGGTTATTTCCTGGTACTTAGGCGATGTCATTTTATATTTGGCAGGCAGGTTGACCCACAACTGCACCATTTGAAACAAGCCACCTTGTTTGCTGAATTCTTTTTCGTGATATTCTTTATGAAGCAAACCGGAAGCAGCCGTCATCCACTGGATATCGCCTTCGCCGATAATACCGCTATGGCCTGCGCTATCGTGGTGAGCTATGCGCCCATGATATGCGATGGTGACGGTTTCAAAGCCACGGTGTGGATGGACGCCAACACCCCGGGGTTCCTCACTTGGTGTAAATTCTATTTTTGATCCATAATCCATCAGGAAAAAAGGGCTCATTCTTTTTTTATCTATCAGCTCGTGGCCGGGGAAAAAACTATGCACCCGGAAACCGTCGCCTACCATGTGGGCAGGCGGTGGCGCTATAATCGCTTCTATTTTTTTTGTATCCTGTTTCATAATATCCTCTATAAATTTAGTGGGTAATCATTTTTTCTTTTACAACATGTTCAGACAACCATAAAAATTCTGTTGCGAAATTGTGAATGCTGTTGGAAAAACTTTCATCCAGTAATCTTCCATCTGCAGCGAATTTTTTATCAACGCCGGGTACGACGAGTAAATACGGAGAAACAACACCAAACAAGGCAGGCACTAATAACAGTAATTGTTGTGTAGCCCGCATGCCACCAAAAGCTCCTGGGGAGGCCGTCGCTATGGCGAAAGGTTTATGATGCTGCTTTGGAAAGTGATCGAGTAGATTTTTTAAGGCCGGAGAATAACTTCCATTATATTCCGGTGAAACTAATATAAAAGCATCTGCTCCAAATATTCTTTCCGAGAGTGGCTTAAATTCCTCCGGTGTATTGTCAACGGAAGTAAATACACCCTGAAGAGGAGGTAAATGCCATTCACGCAGATCCGTCAGACCAATCTCATGATCCGTATGATCCTGAAGCCAGTGTTGAAGATGAAGGGCTACCCGCACACTGGTACTGTTTTTACGCGCACTCCCTGCTACAATTTCGATTTTCATTTACGTTGGTTGAATAAATAATATATTTTAATGTTTAAACATCAAAAACAATTCCTTTTTGTTTTGACAGCCATTATTGACAGAAACGGGGCGAATTGGCAGTGTAAAAGATTAACATTCTTTCAGCTGTTCGCGTTTATTTTAAAGGATGTTCATGAATGCTTAACTTCGAAAAATTCAAAAAATAGTTAACAATGATCAATAGGAGAAAGTTCATAAACGCTTCAGCTTTTACTTCACTGGCGGCCCTGGTGGGTAAGAAGGCCTGGGCGACGCCGGAATATGAGACAGTAAAGGGAAAACCCATTGTTATCTCTACCTGGGACGCAGGTCTGAACGCTAATAAAGGCGCCTGGGGAATTTTAGGTAAGAATGGCCGTGCTCTTGATGCGGTCGAGGCGGGTGTCATGGTAACAGAATCTGAGCAAAGTTGTTGTGTAGGGCTTGGCGCTAATCCAGACCGTGAAGGCATTGTAACATTGGACGCCTGTATTATGGATGAATTTTTTAATTGCGGCAGCGTAGCCTTTTTGGAACGGATCAAGCATCCGGTATCGGTAGCCAGAAGGGTGATGGAGAAAACACCGCATGTCATGCTGGTCGGTAACGGAGCTCAACAGTTTGCAATAGCCGAGGGCTTTCCATTGGAAGAACAAACGTTATCACCGGATGCTGAAAAGGCATACAGGGAATGGCTGAAAAAATCCGAATATAAACCGGTTATTAATATTGAGAACAAAAAACAATCCGCTTTTGCGCCGTCAAGACTGTCAACAGGAGAATGGCTGCCGGGCGGACAGGCCGGAAACCATGATACAATTGGAATGGTAGCCATGGATAGCCAAGGAAATTTAAGTGGCAGTTGTACCACCAGCGGTATGGGTTTTAAAATGCGGGGACGATTAGGAGATTCTCCAATTATCGGTGCCGGTTTGTTTGTAGACAATGAAGTGGGGGCTTGCACGGCAACAGGACAAGGTGAAGATGTAATACGCATGTGTGGTTCGCATACGGTAGTGGAATTTATGCGCCAGGGTTTCGCCCCGGAAGCAGCCTGTAAAAAAGCGATTGAACGGATTATTAAAATAAAAGGAGAGAAGGTGAAAGATATACAGGTTGCATTCCTGGCCTTGAATAAAAAAGGACAGAGAGGTTCATTTGCCATTCATAAAGGATTTAGTTATGCGATTAAGAGCCATGATATTGAAATGCTGGTTGCATCTAAGAGTTGGTTTCTGTAGCGGATGCTGGATGCTGGATACTGGATGCTGGAAGGGAAACCAGACCCTGTAGACTTGTCTATCTCCTTTTCCTCTTTTGATCTCTTAGCTTAGCTTCGCCTTTAATTTTTTAATTAATGGAAGAAAAAAAATACATCATTGAAATAGCAACCTCTGATTTTCTTACAACGAAATCGGCTGTGGATGGGGGCGCTGACAGGATTGAGTTATGTGCGAATCTTGCGGAAGGTGGCACTACTCCATCGTATGGACATATACTTCAATGTCGCAAAGCATTCGAGGTTTTATTGTATCCGATCATACGTCCGCGGGGCGGTGATTTTTTATTTAGCGATGAAGAATTCGTCATTATGTTGCAGGATGTAAAACTGTGTAAGCAATCAGGATGTGATGGAGTAGTAACTGGTTTATTAAATACAGATGGAAGTGTTGATATAAAAAGAACTTCGCAGCTTATTGATGCGGCCTATCCATTGGGTGTTACTTTTCACCGGGCATTCGACCGTTGCCGTGACCCGTTTGAAGCCATGGAACAATTGATCAGGATTGGTTGCGAGCGGATTCTTACTTCAGGACAAAAACCCTCGGCACCCGATGCCGTTGATGTGATTGCCGAATTAAATAAGATAGCTGATGAACGGATCATCATTATGCCGGGCAGCGGCGTACGGAAAGAGAATATAAAAATGATTGCGGATAAGACGGGCTGTACTGAATTTCATACTTCCTTACGGGGTAAGACAAGAAGCAGTATGGAGTTTGTCCATCCTGCCTTTGCAGCGTCTGAAGAAAGTTATGTGAATAATTATATCGATGCAGACGACGTGCGGGAATTCAGGAATGCATTAAAATAAAAGAATGCTACGGAATTATTTCACGCAGCGGGCTCAAACAATACAGAGAAAGCAAAGAGGTGAAATGTTAAGAATCAATCTGTACCTTCTCAACATCTCTGCGGGATTATCTTAAAAATACACTATTGAGACAACCTCTTGGTTTGATAAAGGTCATCAATATTTTATCCCGATAAGAATCGCAACAATATAAGTGTCCCGCATTGACCCAACAAAAACATAATAGCGTTATGCATCCGGAAGCCGGGTGCATAACGCTATTGGATATTTTTTAATGTAGTAGTAACTTCTTAAGTCGCCCAGGCCTTATCACCTTTTTTATAAGGGATGCAGCCTTCATATTTACCGGGTACTGCCACATAGCGAAGTGCTTGTGTAGCGCCGGGTTTGGAAGTAAAGAATCCCAGCAAGGTCAATTGCTTCATCATGGAGAAATAGTGATTGGGATCGTCGGGCTTTTTTGATTTCTGGTAGTCTTTGGCTTCTTTGTCAAGATTTACCAGCAGTGCATGACGTTGTTCCGGAGTCGCCTTAATAAAACCAGTGTTATTGAGTTTATTGCTGGCTTCATCCAGTTTCTTCATGCCATCATGAAAAATTTTCTGATCGCTTTCCGGGTAGCAATCATTCACCATGACGGTCATGAAAGCACCTACCTGGGCATCTTTCGCGCCTGGTGTGTTTGTTTTCGGCAAAATTGTTTCTGCCACTTCATCCAGGTAAGCAATATCATCCTTACTGAATGTTCCTGTTGTAGCTGTCGCAGCTGTCTTGTCGTTACTGTTACAACCAGATAAAAAGACTTCACCACCAATGACTACACCACCGGTAAGCAAGGCAACCATTTTTAATAACTCTCTTCTGTCCATAATTGATGTTTAAGATGTTTATTGATAAATAAACCTGAACATGCAGTAGTATGCACCTTAAAGGTACATAGCAAAATACAGTTTTTGGTTCATAAATTCCCTTTTTTTAGTTCACTTATTGCATAGTCTGCAGCGCGGGCTGTAAATGCCATATAGCTAAGGGATGGGTTCACACAGGCAGATGATACCATAAAGGAACCATCCGTTACAAAAACATTTTTCGCATCCCATACCTGGTTCCATTTATTGAGTACAGAGTTCTTCGGATCATGCCCCATCCTGGCCGAACCCATTTCAT
>JAOQAL010000542.1 GCA_025963615.1 Chitinophagaceae bacterium
TAAACCTGCGGATACTATAGGGCTCACCAAATGAGTTTTTATAAATACTATCAATTCTTAATTTTTCAGTGCCCACAAAATGACTAAACCTGAGTTCAACGCTTCCTTTATGCTGAGTTTGCACTGAAGGATTATTCAGGTTAAGTAACGAGATTAATATCGTGAAGAGCCGGCCAAACATCATTATGAATATAAATACATGCGTATCGTAAAATACGTATAATAATTGGGTAAATTAAATGGTTTTACGCCGCTTGATCAATAGTGGCTGTCTGATTTAAAACTCACCGGGTCTTAATTTTCTTCTATCCAATTTGGTATCTGATTGTTTCTTTTTCCATTCCAATCTTTTTTCTTTGGATTGTCTGGATGGGTTGGTGGCAATGCGGGGTTTTTTCTTTTTGAGCGAATTTATGATTAACTCATTCATTTTTTCAATTACCTCGTTTTTATTCGCCAGCTGGGTACGGTGCGTTTGCGATTTTACCTGTAAAAGACCCTCCTTGCTTATTCTGTTGGAAAGCTTTTGTTTTACCATCTCTTTTTGATCCTGGTTAAGCAAGGCCGAAGAGTCTATATCAAATGAGCCGATCACGGCTGTTTCCACCTTATTTACATGCTGGCCACCTTTACCGCCGCTTCGGGTAGTCTGAAATTTTATTTCAGAAGAATAGTCAGTAATCACTGTTTATAGTTTATGGTTTATTGTTGTCCTTTCGTCAGGGTTTCCCGCCTGTTACTATCATTTCGAAACAGTACATTTTCAAAATAATAAGCTATTTTCAAATTTAAGAACCATAAGTCATAAACAATAAACTTTACCATGCGGGCAGTAATACAACGGGTGGCTCAGGCCAGCGTAACTATTGACGGAAAAATTCATTCAGAAATCGGGAAGGGATTGCTGGTTTTAATCGGTATCGAGGACGCCGATACGGTGGCCGATATCGAATGGCTTAGTGGTAAAATTGTTAATCTCCGCATATTTGATGATGAAAAGGGCGTCATGAATATTTCTGTTAAAGAAATGAACGGAGACATTTTGCTGGTAAGCCAGTTCACCCTACAGGCCTCCACCAAAAAAGGGAACCGGCCTTCCTATATAAAAGCCAGCAAGCCCGGCTTTGCTATACCAGTATATGAAAAAATGATCAGCGGGCTATCAACGGATCTCGGAAAACCAGTATTGACTGGGGAATTTGGTGCTGATATGAAAGTGGAACTGCTCAACGACGGACCGGTAACCATTATCATTGACACAAAGAATAAGGAGTAGGTCTTACTGCCGCCAGCTGCCAATCACTCCAGACTGCCTCATTGAACACCTATCTTTTCTGTATACCGCTTTCCATCTTTTAGTTCCAGCATGATATAAAAGAACCGTTCACCGATCGTAATATTGAAACTGTAAGAAGATGAGTTCAGGCCATTTTCTTCAACTATACGGTGACCGGTACCCGTCCATACCATTATTTTACTGATGTCTTTTTTGCATTGAACGGTAATATGCTTGCCGGCGGTAAGAACCCGAAACGGTCTGGCTGACGGCTTTTCAGCAAAGGTTGTTTTAGCATTGATAACAGAGTCTGCCTGGGCAGAACCGATACTCGCAATAAAAAGAACCACTGCGGCTGCAAATAGCTTTAAGGAGGATGCTTTGATCACAGAACAAAAATTCGGATTCATAAAATTGGTTTACGCAGTCTTCAAGGGGCAGGAGGTACAGGAACAGGAAGCCTAGAACGGCAACAATCGTGCTATATTGCAAAAAGTTTCAAAATTTTTTGTTATGACTATCAAAGAAGCCCAGCAACAGGTAGATCAATGGATAAAAACCACTGGTATCCGCTATTTCAGCGAACTAACGAACATGGCTATACTAGCAGAGGAAACCGGGGAACTGGCCCGAATCATGGCCCGTACTTATGGTGACCAGAGTTTCAAAGAAAGCGATAAGGACCGGAACCTGGCCGATGAAATGGCGGATGTGCTCTGGGTATTAATTTGCCTGGCTAATCAAACAGGGGTCGACCTGACTGATGCCCTGCAGAAGAATTTTGAAAAGAAAAACATCCGGGATGCTGACCGCCATAAGCAAAATCCAAAACTGTAAATGATTTTCTTTTAGCGGGAAATCCGCCTTTTGAATAGGGAATGCTATAGTCTGGCATTGTCTGTGATTAACTGTAAATAACACGAAAGAGTATGTTTTTTAAAAATGTATGGATAATAACGGCACAGACCTTTACGGATTTTTTCAATCACCGGATTCTCAAGCTGAGTGCGGCGCTCGCTTATTATACCATTTTTTCGCTGCCGGGACTCATTATTATCATTATTTGGGTCAGTGACATTTTTTATGGCCGCGACGCCATTGAAGGCACGGTTTACCACCAGATCGAAGGATTTGTGGGCAAGGATGCTGCAATCCAGATACAGGAAACGATTCGCAATGCTACCCTCTCGTCTGACAGTGGTTTTGCGACCATGGTAGGTTTGGCAACATTGATCCTGGGAGCCACCAGTGTTTTCGGCGAAATCCAGGATTCGATTAATTTAATCTGGCGGCTGAAAGCAAAGCCAAAAAAAGGTCGCGGTTGGCTAAAACTAATCATCAACCGGCTGCTCTCTTTTTCCATGATTGTTACACTGGGTTTTTTATTACTCGTCTCGCTTATGATTAGCGGACTGATGGATGCATTTATCAATCGTTTCACCCATTCCTTTCCGGAAACAGAGGTCATCCTTCTTTATATTTTCAACCTGGTACTGACATTCCTGATCACATCGTTTCTGTTTGCTATTATCTTCAAAGTGTTGCCGGATGCCCGCATTAAATGGAAACATATCCGTATTGGCGCCATCACAACAGCATTACTTTTTATGGGAGGCAAATTTTTAATCGGTTATTACCTGGGCCATAGTAAAATGTCATCGGCCTATGGAGCAGCGGGCTCCATCATCGTTATATTATTGTGGGTGTATTATTCATCGATCATTTTATATTTTGGTGCCGCATTCACCCGGGTATATGCTATACATAAAGGGTCGCATATTTATCCCAATAATTACGCCGTATGGATTGAACAGGTAGAAGTAGAATCGAAGCAATCCTTACAGGTGCAACCGGCGTCGGAAACTTTAAAAAAAGAAGAATAGATGCACAGCCAGCTTCAGGACTATTATGAAACTTTAATGTGTCACATCCTTCTAAGCCTATATCGCGGCGTGGGTATGCGGGATTCTTATCACTATTCAGCTTTTGCATATTTTTGAAATTATTTTATTAATTATTCCGATTCCGGGCTGTCATCATGTTTGATTTTCTAAAAGTACTCATAGATTTTTTTGAACAAAATAGTGTTCCCTACATGCTATTCGGAAGTATGGCGATGAGTACATACACTTTACCCAGGTTTACCAGGGATTTTGACTTTATTGTTCATTTAAAGCCTGAAGACGCTTCACTTTTGGCAACCGCCTTTAATGAAGGATATTATTGTAATGAGGATTCCATAAGAGAGGCCATAAGGAATAAGTCAATGTTTAATATAATTGACCATAAAAGTAATTACAAGGCAGATTTTGTAATACTTAAGAATGAACCCTACCGTAAAATGGAATTTGAAAGAAGGCAACAAATTAATTTTCTTGGCCTGAAAGTTTATATTGTTGCGCCCGAAGATTTGTTGCTATCTAAACTGATATGGATACAGGAATTACAAAGCTCGTTGCAAATGGAAGATATTAAATTGTTGCAGGAAGTCAAAGGTCTGGACCTTCATTATATCCGTCAATGGATTGATACGCTTAAATTAAATACCTTTGACCTCATAAATAAATGACTGATACGCCAGAACATATCAGGGACCTTCAATTAAAATTATGGCTTTCAAAAACGCCGGGAGAAAGGCTGTACCAGTTTATTACGGATAACGATGCCATGTACAAAGCACTCCGGGAATACAAAATCAAAAACGAGCTACCCCTTGGTGATCTTGACCCTGTTGCGGAATATTTGAAAAGAGAGAAAAATAGTTCAGGTAGCTGAACCCGGTTTATTTCCCAATCTCCATATAATCATGTAAATCTTAGTTCTTACTTTTGCGCACTATGGCAAACGATCAGAACAAATTCCAGGCAATTATTTCTCATTGTAAAGAGTACGGCTTTGTCTTTCCTTCCAGCGAGATATATGACGGCCTGCAGGCTGTATATGACTATGGCCAGTGGGGGAGCGAATTAAAGAAAAATATCAAAGACTACTGGTGGAAGAGCATGACCCAACTGAATGAGAACATAGTGGGCATTGATGCGGCTATTTTCATGCATCCTACCACCTGGAAGGCGAGTGGCCATGTGGATAATTTCAACGACCCGATGATTGATAACAAAGACAGCAGGAAACGTTACCGGGTTGATCACCTGATAGAAGCTTTTAGCGATGAGTTGAGGGCTGCAGGCCAGGATGAAAAAGCAGACGCCGTGCTTGGGGAAATGGATAAGTTGATAGCCGCAGATGACTTTGCGGGCTTAAAAAAACTGATTGAAGATAATAAAATAAAATGCGCTGTCAGTGGTACGTCCAACTGGACAGATATCCGGCAATTCAACCTGATGTTTGCAACTGAGTTTGGGTCTACCGCTTCATCGGATGATGCTGATAATAAGGTGTACCTCCGTCCTGAAACAGCACAGGGTATTTTCGTAAACTTCCTCAATGTGCAAAAAACCGGAAGGATGAAAGTTCCTTTTGGAATTGCACAGATTGGTAAAGCATTCCGCAATGAAATAGTTGCCAGGCAGTTCATCTTCCGCATGCGGGAGTTTGAACAAATGGAAATGCAATTCTTTGTTCGCCCCGGTACGGAAGGCGAGTGGTATAAATATTGGAAAGAAGAAAGATTGAAATGGCATCTAAGCTTCGGATTTCCCCGGGAGAAGTACCGCTATCATGACCATGTGAAACTGGCACACTATGCCAAAGAAGATCGGAAGAGCACACG
>JAOQAL010000561.1 GCA_025963615.1 Chitinophagaceae bacterium
CAAAACCGATGTCAAAGGTTTTTATGTATTTGATAGGAAGGCAGGCTTTGTCAGCCATTTTGATCTTCCCAATGGTGGGTTTGAACTGAATAACGATTATGAAATGATAACGGATAGAAGAGGTCTGATATGGACAGGCACTATCGGAAATGGAATTTATGTTATTGATCCACAAAAGCAAACCATCAGGCATATATCTAAACTGCCCGGCTCCAATAATGCAAATGTTAAACAAATAATGGAAGATAAGGAAGGCAATATATGGTTAGGCTCAATAAACGGTCTAAGCATAATCGACCCGGGGTCTGGTAAAATTCGTTTCTTAAACAAAGCGGGCGGTTTGCTTTCTGATACCATTACAGGCTTGTTTATGGATAGTGAAAGCAAGATCTGGGCCGCTACGGTTGCCAAGGGGGTGGATTTAATAAATAGTAAAGAAGGAACCATAAAACATATCAGCAAGGCACAGGGAATTAATAATGTTGTTAATCATTTTTCTGAAGATAATAACAGGAATCTCTGGCTCGCTTCTGATAATGGTGTTTATATTTTTGAAAGTTCATTACAAAAACTTAAACATATTGATGCGGCGAAGGGATTAAGCGATAACAAAATAAAAACTATTCTAAGGGATAACCGCGAACAAATATGGATTGCCACCTATGCAGGCCTTAACCTGGTGGATACAAAAGGAATAATGCCAGACTATCTTACGGAGAGCAATGGCTTAAGCGGAACGGATGTATGGAGTTTCATAAAAGATACCCGGCAGCGAATATGGATCGGGTCTTTGAGTGGGATGGACATTTATTACCCTGACAAACAAATCATTAAGTCTGTAGAAAAGGAACTACAGATGAAGAAAGGCCGGAATATTTCTTATTATTTCACACCTGCTCAAAATGGGAAAATACTGATTTCAGCAGCCGGGTATGGCCTTGGTATTGTCGATCCCGGGAAAGACTCCATTACTTATATCACAAAAGCCCAGGGACAACAAAATATATTTCCCAGCTCCATCCTGGAAGATAATACCGGCCGCATCTGGACTGGCAGTTTTCAAAAAAGGGGCATCGAAATAATTGACCTGAAAAAAAACTCATTTAGCCTGTTGACGAACAAAAATGGCTTAACAGGCAGTATAGTTTGGGCGCTGATGCAGGACCATAAAGGGCAAATCTGGGCAGCTACCGATAGCGGGCTAAACATTATAGATCCGGTAAACAAAACCATCCGGTATTTAACAGGAGATGGAGACGTGGATAAAGAAAATGGGGGTTGTTTATTAATGGATGATGAAGAAAGAGTTTGGATCGGCACCCGGAATGGAATTTTGATAGCGGATGAGAAAAACAAACTGCTTACCACTATTACTACGAATCAAGGACTTCCTGCCCCGGATATGTATACCCTGTTTAAACATAAGGGGCGTATTTATGCCGGTACCGGCAACGGCTTGACTGTTTTTGCTCCAAAGGGAACAGACTCATCTTCCAGGCAAAATCAATTTGAATGGAAGATGAAATCGTACGGCAAGGGCCAGGGATTAATCTATACTAATTTCAATGCGAACGCCGTGTTGGCATACAACGATAAATTGTGGTGGGGTATTGAAACCAAAGCGCTTACTATCACTAATGAACCCCGGGACGACAGCAGCGTTGCTCTAACCTATATCAGCGGCATTTCTATTTCCGATAAGATCCAGAATTTTGTTGGCAGTAAATGGTTACAACATGATTTACCAGCGCCTGATACCATATGGAGTATAAAAAAGGACACTTTTTATCTGAAAGACAAACTACCTGCCGAAAGCAACTGGCTTCAAAAAAGCAATATTACCTGGGATAGCCTTACTGGATATTTTAACCTGCCCGTTAATCTCGTATTGCCCTATAGTCAAAATTACCTGAGTTTCCAGTTTGCCGGTTCTCCATTGAGTAATAGAGATAAGACCCGTTACCGCTATATACTGCAAGGCCATGATAAAAAATGGAGCGCTATAACAGATAATCCTTTTAGCGAAAACTACCGGGATCTTGCTGCCGGAAAATATATATTCAAGGTTTGCAGTATGGGTTTTAATGGACTGTGGAGTCCGCCAGCCGCATTTAGTTTTACGGTGAGGCCACCCTGGTGGAATACCTGGTGGGCTTATCTTTTATATGCGGGCATCTTTTATATCATCGTAAGGGGCATTGTTGCGTATCGCTCCCGCTGGTTAAAGGAAGAAAACCAACGGCTGGAAAAAATGGTCACCAAGCGCACCAATGAACTCAGCCAGTCATTAAATGATTTAAAAGCTACCCAATCACAATTGGTGCAATCTGAAAAAATGGCTTCGCTTGGAGAACTAACGGCTGGCATTGCCCATGAAATACAAAACCCATTAAACTTCGTCAATAATTTTTCAGAAGTAAACAGGGAATTGATTGAAGAAATGAAAGAAGAATTAATTGCCGGGCATACGGACCAGGCCATTTCAATAGCGAATGATATCAAAGATAATGAAGAAAAGATCGGGCATCATGGCAAGCGCGCCGACAGTATCGTGAAAGGTATGCTACAGCATTCCGGAGGCAGCAGCAATGTAAAAGAACCAACCGACATCAATGCATTAGCGGATGAATACCTGCGCCTGTCCTGGCATGGCCTGCGTGCAAGAGATAAATCGTTCAATGCAACGATCAAAACAGACTTTAATGAAACCATTGGAAAAATAAATATCATCCCGCAGGACATAGGACGGGTATTGCTGAATCTATACAACAATGCTTTCTATGCTGTACTGGATAAGAAAAAATCCTGGTTCTCCACTGCCACGGATCCGGCGGACAAATACGAGCCCACTGTTTCTGTAAGTACAAAAAAGATTGGTGACAAAATAGAGATCAGGGTAAAAGATAACGGCAATGGTGTACCACAAAAAGTAATAGATAAAATCTTCCAACCGTTCTTCACGACCAAACCTACAGGACAGGGAACCGGTTTGGGATTATCGTTGAGCTACGACATTATAAAGAAGGGACATAGTGGCGAATTGAAAGTAGAAACGAAGGAAGGCGAAGGGGCAGAGTTTATAATTCAATTGCCTTAATTGAAA
>JAOQAL010000327.1 GCA_025963615.1 Chitinophagaceae bacterium
CGCAGCTACCGTGGAGACAGGAGCCGTAGTGACCCTGAAAGTAACTACAACATTCCCTTATCTGGATCCCGATGACGCTCCGCAGGGAAGCGCCACCATACCCGTATATACATCACCGAGAGAACTGAGACCCGATGAAATAAAAGGATGGAGCTATAGTGGTGAGGGCAGCCTCGATGCGGATGTGTCGAAAGCCATTTATTCAGCGCCGGACCACGTGCCTTCCGCCAATCCCGAAGCCATCGCAGTAAACATCAACCTGCACCGCAAAGGCCAGTTCATGCTCATATCCAATATTACTATCCTGGGCGATGAAAAGGTTACCTACCTGCGGGTTGACGAGAATTATTTGAATCCAAATAATAAGGGGAAAGCTGCATTGTATCTCTATGGTTCCTTCGGTGCAGATCCCGGTACATCCAAACGATCTGTGAAAATTGACGGTACGTCTGTGGACATCGATCTCTGGTCTCCTGGTATTCTCCGTTGCCTGATAGACCGTGAAATCTTCGGGGCTATCGAGATCAGTTCCAATAACAAAGTCGTTGCCAGCTCAGTACTCCGTAAATTCAAAGGTGCCTTTTTGTATACCCGGTATCATGGCGGCGTATTAAATGCAGGCAGTCCCAATGCCCTGAAAGAAACTACTACATTTAACCTTGTATACCGCGGATTTGGTGCACCCTGTCCAACAGGTCTCGATCTTTTATTTGAATTTGATGGTAGCCTGGCCGAAGGCACAGAAGCGCAATTCACGCTATCAGGCAGTGCCGCTGTAACAGCCCCTTCAGCCAACGGTTGCCCGACTACTGCCAGTGTTTCTTTACCCAGTTCATCCGGCCTGCAACCGGTGAACCCATTATCAGTTTCCGGTTTTTCCATTTTTCATGGCTATGTAAACGATATTCAGGGGGGCATAGAAGTCAAAATTGATTATAACATCAATAATGTAGTGGACGGCGTTATAGTGCAGCGATCAGATTGCAACGGTACATCCTACGATCCTCCCCGTACGCTGGGTGTTGGCTTCGAAGGATTTAACCTGAAACCGATCAACCTCCAGTTTTGGGGTACGGACGAACTGACGCTGAAAGACGGGGTTGAACTCAAAAGCGGGCGGCAGTCTACTGGCATCCTTATCGAAGCCTGGGATAACACGATCGGCAACCCCACCCATTACGAAACTGATGGACTGATGGCAGCGACTTTTGCGAATTCCTTTTGACAGTTAAAAGATTTATGACTCACCAAAGGTCCCGGTTTTTATAAGGCCGGGGCCTTTGCCATTTGGGCCAAATAAAAATTCGGCGGGCAATTTAATATGAAGTAAATTTATTTTCCCTTAACCCCATGTAACCGTCTTTCCTTACCCTCTATTTATTCCGGCCCTTGCATTTTTTTCCTGCCCTTCTACTTTATTTATTAATTATTAAAACCAAACATCAATGAAGCAATCCAGATTTACCAGCATGCTATTTTGTGCAGCCATGGTATTTTTTTTAACCTCCTGTGGAGGAAGCGGCAGTGGCGAAAAAACCAGCGCCGACTCAACCGCTACCACTGACACAACCCCTACCGTAGCTGCCCCGGAAAAAAGCACCATTGTCACCACACCACAAAGTATGATGATCGTAACACACAAGGTGTCCAATTTTGCAAAATGGCTGGCATCCTATGAAGAACATGATTCTATGCGGTTAGCTAATGGCCTGCATAGTTATGTAATAGGCCGCGGCTTGAAAGATTCGAACACCGTGTTTGTCGCCGTCAAAGCAGATGATATGGCCAAGGCAAAAACATTTTCAAAAGATCCCAGCCTCAAGAAGGCCATGCAAAAAGGTGGCGTAACCGGGGCACCTTCGATTTCCTTTATTACGATTACTTTCCAGGATACTGCTGTTATCAACACCCCACTCCGTTCCAGGACTACGTTTACTGTTAAAGACTGGGATGCCTGGCAAAAAGCGTTTGAAGACGGCAAGCAGGAACGGATCGACAATGGCATAACGGTAAGGGCATATGGTCATGATCCGGAGGACAATAAAAAGGTAGCGCTCGTAACAGCGGTAATGGATACTGCAAAAGCCTTTGCTTATTATAAGTCGGATGCGTTGAAAAAAAGAAGAGAAGCAAGCGGAGTTATAGGCGAACCCACCCGGTTTTTGTTCAATGTTGTGAAGCGCTATTGACATAAAAATTGAGATAAACAGATTTAAAGGATGAAGTCATTGCTTCATCCTTTTTTTTATGCTTAGGCTCAACAGGAAAACAGAAAACTATGTGATGCAGCTCATGAAAAGCTTCGAGCTATGAGCTGCAAGCTGCAAGACCTATAGCTTTGTAACTAACTTAGGTCTGGCAGCTCCCAGCTTCTCTCAGTTCTGTAACTTACTTCAGTCTTGCAGCTTATAGCTTGCAGCTTTTTCAGTCTCGCAGCTCATAGCTAGCGGCTAGCAGCTCTTACACCCGTCTGTTTACTTTTCAGTTTATCAAACATGGCCCTGACAGATCTCGTTGTGGAAATTTTATTTTGCCCATACACGGGATGCTTGCTCAGGTCAATTTCCTTTACCAACTCGTCCTTTGACTTACCCGCTTTGATTCCCTTGCGCACCTGGTGAAGCATATCTTCCAGGTAAGCCCGTTGTTGTCTTAAATTTTCCGTCGTACCCAATTCCCCATGCCCGGGAACTACAGTTTTTACATCCCACAACGCCAGCGTATCCAGCACGGTCAGCCATCGGTCGTAATCAGCATGAGGGTCGGCTACATTGTTTCCCCAGGGATTTCCGTTCACAAAAAGATCCCCGGTAACCAAAATCTTTTCTTTCGGAAGAAAAGCCACGGCATCACCCAACGTATGTGCAGGACCCATTTTAATCAGCTCTACCCGGTGTTCACCATCATCAAACACAAGGCGTCGGTCAAAAGTCAGCGAAGGAAATTCCCGGCGCCATCCTTCCAGGCTCCGGCCGCTGTAGTTCTGATCCCATTCCCGCTGTCCCAGGGTCTTCATTTCGCTTGCCGTTTCCTTAGTTGAAACGATGGTGGCCCCCGAATCCACAAACACACAGTTTCCAAAGCTATGGTCGTGGTGATAGTGCGTATTGAAAACAAAGCGTACAGGCTTCACCGTTGTTTTTCGTATTTCCTGCATAATGTTCAGGGCGCCCCATGGATAATTGGCATCGATTGCCACCACGTAATCCCTAAACACAACCCAAAGGCAATTGGCAGACCTTTGTTGCAATTCATCACCGGCATAATAGTATACGCCGGGCGCCAGTTCACGCACAGGTAATGTTTGTGCGAATAGCGAACCGGTCATAAACAAACTGGCGAGCCAGGGAAATATTTGCTTCATTTAATTAACTATTTAATGCTACACGGACTTTCAAATCTATCCAATAATGATTGAACTGCCGATCGGCGAGATATAATTATCGCTAGTGGTTAAATGCCAGGAGAAATGGCATCTTTTTTTGAGTTGATCCGAAAAGATAACTGGTGGCGTCTTATCCCGATCATATACCCACAATTCAATGTCATTAACTCTCCCGTTAAACGAGCCGAAGTTTTGCTGATAACGAGATGCCATGGGTCTCCGATAAAAAAATTCAACTCGCATAGAAGTTAAGGAGTTGGCCACGTTGTGGCCTCCACGAGGATCCAGCATCTTGTAAATTAAAACCTGTACCCCAGTAAAAAATAAAAACGTTTTGTAGGAGATTTCAGATTAGAATATGATGACATTCCGTTTCCTTTTTCAAACCTCGCTTCTAAAGAGTAATGATTATACTTTGTTCCCAAACCGATAATGTAACCCTGTTCATAATTTCTCGTATCCCTCAAGGCCGGTCCGTTTTTTATCGTTTCTGTAGTATAAACAGTTGTGATCTGCTTTTGCTCATTCTTTTCGCTAATGATAAGTCCATTCGACATACCTGCATTGATATATATAAACGCCGCACTAACCGGAAATGTATATCTCACTAAACCATTGAACTTAATATAGGAAAAAGCAAATGAGGTCGTAGTCTTATTGGAATAATTGTCATTCGGGTGAGCTTCATAAACTCCATCCGTTTTGTAAGATGAATATATAAGCTCCGCGTTAATTGAAAGTTTTTTAAGGTCCCGGTGCAAATAAATATTATAAAATAAACCTGCTGCAAATGCGGTTGATTGAGGGAAATTGGTGTTTGCAATTTCATTGACAGATGAAGCAGAGCTGCTAAAAGTCAATTTGGTGACTGCTAACCCGGCCAAAACACCGAATTCTGACTTATTTTTTCCAATCTCTTTTTGATATCCCGGGTTTACTCCCTGACAAGTATAATAGTCCCTGAATAAATTCTGCATATTTTTCAAAGTATATGACATTCTTTCAATCTTTCGATATAAACCAGCACATTCCTGCAAATACACCTTAAGACTATTTTTATAGCCTTCATTTTTAACAAGCATTGAAATTCCGTCAACCGTTTTCAGATATTCTTTATATCGCAACAATTCATATCCACTTTCCCCCTTTATAAAAAAACTCTCCTTTTCATTAAAATCCTTTAAATAATATAATGGTTTATTACCCGTAACCAGTGCCTCCAGAAATACAGTATCCTTACTAAATATAAAATCCGGCGAGTTGTCTAATTCATTAATTCGCTGCGAACTTTTTTCCAGGGAAACGATGGCACTGACATAATTTTGATTCGCAACATGAAAAGCAGTTATTTCATCCGGCTTATAAAAAATCTTATTCTCACTATTTTCCTTTTTGAATTCGATCCGTCTTGGCGTTTTTTCCCAATAACGATAATCTATCTCGCCTCTGATGGTGTCCTGGTTTATGTTTACTACATATGCATTTTGGAAATTTTGCTGGCTTCGTGCATTCTTTTGAAACAGAGTTATAGATACCAGGCAAATAATCTTTAGCAGAAAAATCTTGTTCATTCGGTTAGGGGTTGACGAAAGTATTCTTAAGTTGCTAATATAACCAAATTGCCATACACATTTTGAAAATCACCAATACATGAAACGATCTTAACCTGTTCAGCATTTTTTTGCCGGACATAGTCTATTGGTTTACCATTAGCTTTCGCATTACCCACTTCTATTCCAATCTAGTTCCTTTATCAGAAGTTTAATTTGTCGCAATTATCAATACCAGTAATTGCTTGTAGCCTCATTACGAACCAAGGCTTAGTACCCTGTTGGAAAATATTTTTATGGAAATATTTTAGGCCGGCAGCCACGGTCAGGCCTACTTTTTTTTGCACAAAAAAAGTAAGAGCAAGAATCAATTCTCAAACAATCTTGCCAGGTAACTTATCTGGGTTGTATGCACCACCTCATGTTCTGTAATTCCTATCACCAGGTGCAAAAAAGAATATTTTCTACCCGGCACTATCGCATCCAGTTTTTCATCCGCTGCAGCGGCGATAGCGTTGGCTAAGTCAATAGTAGCTTTTTCAAATGCTGATTTTATATCTTCCCATTCATCTTCTCCCAGCGAATTAAACCGCTTCCAGTCAACTTCAGAGTTCATGTCAATATCAAATGCAGCATCTCCTTCAAGTTTTTTAATACAGAATATTTTCCATTGGGTCATATGGCATACAATCTCAACAATTGAATTAGGAAACCCTTTTAACTTTTTTACAGCGGTATCCGCATCAATTTCATTAATGATAGTTGTAAAATTGGACGAATACCAGGTATCCCCATCTAATGTATTCCTGAATTCCTGCGCCAGTTTTTTATTGATTTCCTTTATCATGATTATTGGTTCTTTTTAAGTCATTAAATTTCATGCCGGATTTATTAAACTACCATTTTTCTCTCTGTGCCTCCCTGGTTCAAAACAATAATCTCCAAAGGCATTCTCTGTGCCTCTCTGTGCCACCCTGCCTCCGTGGTTCAAAACAACCCTACTTCCCCTCCTTATCCAGCACCAAAACAATTCGCTCATAATACATCCTGGCCCGTTCCGCGGAACTACCAATACAAATCACCCCCAACTTACCAAATTGTGAAAGGGCCCCAATCAGGTGAAAGATCACGCCTTCCTGGTGAGTGCCATCATAATGCAGATCATTCATCATGGCAATATCAATAAGGTCGTGCGGGGTAAGTCCTTCATATTTTTTACTCATTAAATTATCAGAACTGAAATAGTAACGGACCTGCCCATTCGCAGTGCAATACAAACCTTTTTCCGAATCATATTCCCCATTCGTCAGGAATTGCAACATCAGCAATGGATGAGTGGTTCCCCCTTTACGAAGGTTGATCTCAATAGCATAGTGCTTCCACTCATCGTTTTCTTTTACTGAAATAAAATCAACAGAGAACCTGCCCAGCACCCCTCTTTGCTGCAGGGCTTCCGCTACTTTTTTACCCATGCGGCTGATAGGGACTGCATAATCAGGTTGCGCCGGGAAATAAGCGCCCAAAAAAACCTGCCCGCTTTCACCACCCAGGAGTTGATCATGGGTAGAGGCCACCCGGCAAACACCATCCGGATCAATACGGCATTGCACCGAGGGAGATTCTTTATTCTCTCCCTCCACAAAAGCTTCCACGATGCCTCCCATCTGTTGAAATTTCTGCAAAAAAGTTTCACAGTCAAGTTCGTTAGCCACGGTTTTTATTTTGTTCTTCAATTCATCACGCGTCCATTGCTTCCAGTCGGACTGCAGTTCTATCCCGGCAAAAGAAAATAAGGCATTTCCTTCACCGGAAAAACCATCGTTCATTTTTAGAACCGCTTTTCGCAACCACGGATTTTGCAATTTCAATTCAGCGAGTGCCGTAACGATATCGTCGGTGCTGTGCAGGTCCTCAAATCCCGGGGGAACCGGAATGCCGCATTCCCTGAAGATCTTCCGGCTGTTACTTTTGCTGCCAAGATCCAGCAGGTCAGGATCACAACCAAAAATCGGAATATTCAAATGCACGGCCAGAGTTCGTTCGAATGGAGTAACGTTAAAACAGGCCATGTGAGTAGCAGCACCAGGCGGAATACTTTGCCGGATCCGTTCCATCAACCGGGGCCGGTCCAGAATTTTTTCCGTGAGTGATTTCGGCGAAGTATCGTAGCAGCTTAACAAAGTAAGCCGTTGCAGAGCATGGTAGCCCGTGATGCCAGGCAACAAATGCAGGTAGTAATCCACAATAACAGGATCAATGGTGGTACTGGTGAGATAGATGACATGGGTCCGCGGCATGCGAAGCAGCATCAACATGCACAATAAACGCTCTTCATAGTGGACCACCCCTTTTACCTTCGAAAGAATTTCATGATCGAGTGTAAGCGATGGAATGATAATGACGGCTTTAGTCGCCAGCTTATCAGGAAATACTTTTTCAAACTGATCCTTAAATTGTTCCTGGATCTTTTTAAAAAATACAACTTCTTCCGGCGAGCCCGCCTCCGGTAGATGGACTGAGTCTCCAGTTGATTCAGTCACTGAAAAAAACCGAACGATTGGCTTTTCGAACATAACAAATCTTTTAGGATAATTTTTTCTACCGGCACAAAATACCTTTTCGAAAAATGAATAAGCCGGAGCAAATCCAAAATTAAAACTACAACTAAAGATGTTTTTCAGAAAATATAAAGGTTATCCCCTGACAGAATTATGTACCTGGCAGGATGGAGAAGTATTAAACCGCCATGGCACATGCCCGCCGGTGCAGACGAGGCCTGACCGTCCCGGGCTGACCGTTATTCCTGCCTTTGGCGCAACCACGTTCCTTGTCTTTCTAAAAAATTGCTTGTTTAATTAAGTAGTATAGGATAATGAAAAATTTTAGTTGATAGATAATGACCCAATGCGAGTCTTCACGCATTCAAATGGCGAAATAGAGGCTCATTGTAAATAATAAAACATGCTATATCGGAGTTCATGGTTAACCTGGGCAACACAGGTGCATAAAAATTGTGCACTATAGCTAAAATATTACATCAGTATATTCGTCGCTACCCCTGCATCATAGCGATACTTTAGCCAGCAACTAAAACTTACTCATTCATATCAAATGAAAGAGTAAGTCTTTACTATATTAATTCTAACCTCCAGTTCATAAAACCTTCAGGCCGGTAAATGGCTATAGAGTTCAAAAATCAAAGCTTAACTAATTTTATGACCGTCCGTTTATCACCCTGTTGAATGTCTGCAAAATAAATTCCGGGTTTATAATTATAGCCAAAGCCTTTTGGATCGCCGACTGAACATTGTTTTACTTCTACCAGCCGTCCCGATACATCGGTAATATGCAGGTATATGGGTTCATTGTTATTGGCGTTTGCCGCTACCAGTTTAAAAGAAGACGAACTGGGATTAGGAAATATTTTTAATGAAGAGGCAATAGCGGAATCAGTAGCAAGGATGTTTCCTTCAGCTGTCCTGGCATTATTGCCACTTAAACTGTAATCAGCTATAAAAGCAGAGCCGAAAGCAGCTGCACTATAACCCAATACATAGAGCTCGTTATTTTTTAACACAAGCCTGGTTACACCGTCTTCTGTTTTTGTAACCCTGTTTATTAACTTGCCGTTAATGCCAAAAGAATAATCGGGCGTGCCGGTGGGGTTAAACCTACTTAAACTCAAATCCGAAGTGTTTTGATAAAAATAACGGCCGCCGGTTAATATTTTGCCGTCTCTTTGCACCACCAGCGAAGCAACGTCCGTTACCAGTTTACCATTACTAGCAAAGGTATACTCTGGTAGACCTCCGGAAGTAACCGCCAATATATACGGGATAAAAGGCATGCTATAATCTGGTACGCTGTATGCGGTAAGCAGTATAGTACCGTTCGGCATCACAGCCACAGCACTGGCATTATCCGATTGGCTTTCGCTATAAATAAATTTCCCATTATCCCCGAATGTCACATCAATAACTCCGTCCGCCGTATAACGCACCAGGAAAATATGCCCCTGCCCCAAGGCATAGTAAGTACCCGACACCAGGATTTTCCCATCGCCCTGAACCGCTATACCGCTCATATAATCGTCACTGCTGGTAATATCTGTAACCACTTTGCCTTGTATACCGAAGCTAAGATCCGGTTGCCCATTGGCTGTAAAACGGGCCAACAATAGATCAGCACCAGAACCACTGATGTTGGTAAAACCACCTACTAAAAATTTTGATCCTGATTGTTGTTTAATTAACATGGGAATCTCATCAGCTCCAAAGTCCTGGGTAACCACACCATTACTACCAAAAGATAGATCGGGATTTCCATCGGGTTTAAAACTGCTGATAGAAAAATCACCGCTTTGGCCGATAGCCACGATGATCTTGTCATTGAATAGTGAAAATATAGAATTAGCATCCACATTTATTAACCCGCCATTACCAAATGAAAAGTCCGGCCACCCATTCTTATTATATCGTGCTATAAAACCTTTTTGAACAACCAGTGGTGAACCGGCTGAAACATTTTCTATATAACTGCCGGCCACCAATAGTTTACCATCATCCTGGCATTGCATAGCTGATGCGTAACTACCAAAGGAAACGATATGATCTATTAACTTTCCCGCTTTGCCAAATGAATTATCGAGGCTGCCGTTTTGATTCAACCTCACCATGGTAAAATCATATCCATTGCCCACATAGCTATAACCAGCTGCCAGTATTTTTCCACCTTGTATTGCAATTGAATAAATAACATCATCAAGGTCGCTGAAATGAATCACTTTCGTACCGTTACCATTGAATTCGTTATCCGGAGTACCATCAGCTTTATACCGGGCAATTGCATAATCCTGGTCAGTCCCGTTATACATATACCCTCCGGCAGTAATTTTTCCATCCGGACCCAACGCAATGGCATTCAGGTAATTTAGAGTGGATCCAAACTGGGTAGTAACGGTATTACCACCATTAAAGCTAATGTCTGTCGTGCCATCCATATTTAACCTTACAAGCCCAAACTTACTGTCAGCACCTTGTAGCGCTGCAAATCCACCGATCACCAGTTTACCATCGGTTTGTAATAAGACGCAGGTAGGGGACAAATTAAAAACTGGTTCCGAAATCCCGTAATTTCCAAAAGAAGCATCAGGAGTGCCGTCCTGGTTATATCGGATTACAGCGGTGCGGCTCTCCAAACCGTTGTCTGAATTTACACCGGCCGCTATGATTTTATTATCCGGCTGGATAACGATTGCCCTGACTGCCGAAAAAGTTGAGAGAGGTGTAATTAATTTTCCGGTTCCGTTAAATGAAAGATCAGTAGTGCCGTCTGCATTATACCGGCTGAGAGCAAAACAGCTTTGTCCATTCACAAAAGTTTGCCCGCCTGACACAATCCGCTGATTATTATCTATCGCTACCGCACAAACTGCATCATTTGGAGAACCAAAATCGGTTAGCTGTACTCCGCCATAACCAAAGGAATCATCCAGCTTTCCATTCTTTTCAAACCTCGCAACTATAACATCTGCATTC
>JAOQAL010000598.1 GCA_025963615.1 Chitinophagaceae bacterium
AGAAACATTGGAAGAAAATAAAGACAATCCTCATTTTGATACCGATGACTATATAAAAAGCAAAATAAAAGAAGTAGAAAAGAAAGGGGCCAGTGCACTGATATTATACAACACATCAACTATTGAAGATAAACTTCAGTTCAATGGAAAAGACAGATCGGAAACGGTGAAGATTCCGGTAATATATGTTACGAAAGAAAATGCAAAAAAATATTTTAGCGATGCCGCTGCTACCGTAGATGTAAAAATGAATATTGCTATCCGCGATAAAAAAAGAACCGGGCATAATGTAGGAGGATATATAAATAATGATGCGGCGTCAACAGTTATCTTAGGCGCTCATTTTGATCATTTGGGTTATGGCGAAGATGGCGGCTCCCTGCTTCGTACCGGGGAACACCTTATTCATAATGGCGCCGACGATAATGCCAGCGGAACTGCCGCGTTGATTGAACTGGCAAGGCTGGTAAAAAATTCAAAAATTAAAAACTCCAATTTTTTATTCATCGCTTTTTCAGGTGAAGAGTTAGGACTGTTTGGTTCAAAATATTTTGCGGATCATCCTACCATTGATCTAAAAGCAGTGAATTATATGATTAACATGGATATGGTTGGCCGCCTCAATGATAGTACCCATGGATTAATTGTCGGAGGTTATGGAACGTCGCCAGAGTGGGAAAAAGTAATTACGTCCAACAATAAAAAATCCTTTTTTGCTATTAAGATCGACTCCAGTGGCTCAGGCCCCAGCGATCATACCTCTTTTTATAGAAAAGATATTCCGGTACTGTTTTTCTTTACCGGCTTACACTCCGATTATCACCGGCCTACTGATGATGCGGATAAAATTAATTATACCGGGGAATACCTGATAGTCCGCTATATTAATGACATAATAACAACACTTGACAAACAAAATCACAAGCTTGCCTTTACAAAAACCAGGGAAACTCAAAGCGCAACCACGGCCAGGTTTAGTGTGACCTTGGGCATCATGCCGGACTACACATTTCCGGGTAGCGGTGTCCGTTGCGATGGAGTATCGGAAGGCAGACCTGCCAATAAAGCGGGACTAAAAACAGGGGATGTAATTATACAGTTGGGAGACTATAGCGTAACTTCTGTGGAAAATTATATGCAGGTATTGGGAAAGTTTAAGAAAGGAGATAAAACGAAAGTAAAATATAAAAGGGGAAATGAGGTGCTGGAATCGGATGTACAGTTTTGATGGTAAATCGTCCCGGGTGAGTAGTGAATAGCGCGATTGCAAAATTTATTTGAGCCTGAGTTATTACAAGGTCAACAAAAAAAGGGTTGTGATTTGCAGGCAGGCGTCCGTAAATGGCTTATCGTTCGTAAAGCGAAGGTTCTTTTTAAAAACGACTTTCAGCCTGAAAACTATAAACAATAAACTTTTTCGCCTGCTATGAAATTAGTTTTAGATAAAGATGAATTAACGAATTGCTTTTTTGAGGACAGCCGGCTGCTGGGCATTATGGCTCCTGTAAAAGACTACCAGTTTTGCTGGCACCTGAATAATGTGCTGGGTATGGATTTTCGTATTAATAGTGAAATTGAGATCCAGTTAAAACGAAAGAATCGGGATTATTTTTTTTCAGTGTATGAATTTCCCGAACCCACCGCCTCACTGGCACATTATGTGTACAACAATCATTGCGATGGTGAATATCTTTTACCAGAATTCAAACACCTTGATTTTTTATGGTTAATGAAAGGGGATGTGGTGGAAGAAAAATTGTTGCAGGAAATTGTTGGTTCCATAAGGGAAATAAAGCCGGTGCAATTGGTAGTGGAATTAACCAATGAAAGTATAAAGAATAAAGAGCATCTTGTTTTTTGATAGAACAAATAAAACTTTTGTTATGTGGAAAGAAGAAGATAATGCACTATACAGGAAATTCCAGTTTAAAGACTTCAGCGAAGCTTTTGCCTTTATGACAAGAGTTGCCCTCGCAGCGGAAAAAATGGATCATCATCCTTCGTGGAAAAATGTTTATAATTCCGTGGAAATATGGTTAAATACCCATGATGCCGGGGATGTTGTCACTGATAAAGATAAAAAGCTGGCTAAAAAGATTGATTCCTTATTGTGATTTATTTACGGGAAATCCGGATCATTTTTTCTTTCGTTTAAATATTACCGCTACATTTTTTTGCAGGTCGGCACTGAACCGTACCTGGTAGACCTCATCTCCATCATGCACAATCATCAAGCCGGTATTGGGCGGATATTTTCCAAGGTTCTCTGCGTACAAGACCAGGGTAAATGAATCGCTCATGGCAGGCGTAATGTAAATCGTCTTTCTGATAGCCGACGCCTTAAGTCCCTGGTTGGCCATAATGATTTCACCATTAACGAGCACACTAACCGTGTCGCCATCTATTTCACCATTGTCATACAAAGCAATCGAAAGACTGTCATTTGTAAAATCAACGGTTTGTTGGGTTACTGATTTTCGTTTTTCAACATTTACAGCCGCGATGGGTTTTGTTGGTAACTCATTTTTAATAGCCAGCTTCGCCGGCATATCAGCTGCAATAGGGTTGGCACCGGCATCTTTAACGTTCTCTTTCTTCTTTTCGGTTTCAGTCTTTGATTTTGCTATCTCCGTTGGAGAAATAACAGGAGCCTCCGTCGGAGTCTGGCTTTGTTGTTTTAATTTTTCTTTACCGGTATTTGTTTTTGCAATACCAGGCTGTGGAGTGGCAGTTACGGTTTCTTTTGTTGCTGCCAGGTCTTCTTTCTTCTTTTCGGTTTCAGTTTTTGTTTTTACAGTCTCTGTTTGAGAAGTAACAGTAGGCTCAATTTTGGCCGGCGTTGATTCTTTTGGTTTCTCCTTCTCTGTATTCGTTTTGGCTATCCCCGATGTTGGATTAGTTACTACAGTTTCTGTTTTGACAGGAGGAGTGTCTTTTTTCTTTCCAACTTCAAGAGGCCCTGCTTTGGCTACAAGAGGTTCTTTGGATTCAGATTGTTTAACCGGTTCTGTTTCCTTTTTTGTTGTTGTAAATGCTGCAGCAACATCGGCGGTAAGATTTAGTTCCTGCAAATGAGGAAATAATTTTGATTTCGTAAGATCTTTTTCGACTGCTGTTTTTACGGATCCACTGATTGAATAAAATTTCTTTGTTTTGGTAGTTTTCCATTCTCCATCCAACCGCCAGACAGAGTCTTCCTTATTGAAATGAAAAGTAGAGATTTGCTTTACGCCCTTATCAGGTTTTGTAAGAAAATTACAGGAAATTATTTCATCATCTTTTACTTCGCATACATCTCCATTAATGGATCCCCTTACTCTTTTTACAATATAATACAGCGTGTCATGCACCATGAACGTAGTGTGAGAATACCCATATACCTTCCCTTTATATTCGGTTAATGCCATTTCAAATGACTGGTCTCTTCGTATGGTATTGCTGTCATTTGTGAGAGAACCCATCCATAGCCCCGTAAGAGACTGGCAAAAACTATAAAACGGCAAAAATAGAATGAAGAATAAGAGTTTAATTATTTTCATGATATCCTGGTTATAAACATGGTATATGCCACGGATATAACGAATTAAAATTCTTTCGATTGTGTAACTGGTAAAGCTTTCAGCAAAAAGCTATTGGTCATTAGGAATGCACCAACCATAAGTCTTGCAACCCGCAGCATGTGGGAATGATAACCAGGATTTCTTAAAGAATCTGCAAATTAAAACGACCCAACTCCAAACCCCAAACTCCAAACTTTTCTTATCCATTCATACTCGCCAGAAACTCTTCATTGCTTTTTGTACCACGCATTCTTTTCAGCAGCTCCTGCATGGCCTCTTCTGTATTCATATCATTAAGGAAAACACGCAGCAGGTTCATGCGCTGTAAAACATCTCTTTCCAGCAGCAGCTCATCGCGTCGGGTAGACGACGCCACCAGGTCAATGGCAGGAAAAACACGCCTGTTCGACAATCTTCTGTCTAATTGCAATTCCATATTACCCGTTCCCTTAAATTCTTCAAAAATAACTTCATCCATTTTACTGCCGGTATCTACTAAGGCAGTTGCAATAATGGTCAATGAACCTCCAAACTCAATCTTCCTGGCAGCACCAAAAAATTGCTTTGGCTTTTGCATGGCATTGGCTTCCACACCACCTGATAACACTTTACCCGATGCAGGAGCAACGGTATTATGCGCACGGGCAAGACGCGTGATGGAATCCAGTAAGATAACCACATCATGACCGCATTCTACCAGCCGCTTAGCCTTTTGCAGGGCTATCGTCGAAACCTTAACGTGCTTTTCTGCAGGCTCGTCAAAGGTAGAGGCAATAACTTCTGCTTTTACGCTACGCTCCATATCCGTAACTTCCTCAGGACGTTCATCAACCAGCACTACCATCAGGTAGCATTCCGGGTGATTCGAAGCAATAGCATTTGCCACAGCTTTCAACAACATGGTCTTACCTGTTTTAGGTTGGGCTACTATTAATCCACGCTGCCCCTTGCCAATAGGAGTAAACAGATCTATAATACGGGTAGAATAATCACTGGGTGCTGTAAAAAGATTCAGTTTTTCAAAAGGGAATAAAGGCGTCAGGTAGTCGAAAGGTACCCGGTCACGAACTTCTTCCGGACTCTTGCTATTGATTTCATCAACTTTCAATAAAGCAAAATATTTTTCACCTTCTTTTGGCGGACGAACAGCTCCATGAACAGTGTCCCCTGTCTTTAAACCAAATAATTTGATTTGTGAGGGTGACACATAGATATCATCAGGAGAGGATAAATAATTATAATCAGATGAACGAAGGAAACCGTAACCATCAGGCATCATTTCAAGGACTCCTTCAGCCAAAATCACACCGTCGAATTCAATATTAAAAGCCTGCTGATCTCTGCGGGGCGGATAAACTTTACCCGAATTGTTATTGTTCA
>JAOQAL010000607.1 GCA_025963615.1 Chitinophagaceae bacterium
GCCACCAGCGGTGGCGGCAAAAAAGAAACAGGTTGCTGTAATATTGATATAATCAATGATGCACGTATGGCTGCATTCCAGAATGGTTTCCCGCATTTTATCATTGATATAAGAGAAGAGTTTGGCGGATTTGTAATTGACAATTTTGTAGAAGAATATATAGCCGGGCGCACTCCCAATCCCTGCGTTTTATGCAATACCCATATTAAATGGAGGGCTTTATTAAAAAGAGCTGATGCATTGGACTGCGATTTCATCGCAACGGGGCATTATGCAAAGGTTCAGCAACATGATAACGGACGTTACTTTATAAGCAAGGCTGTTGATGAAACAAAAGACCAGAGCTATGTTCTATGGGGATTGCAACAGGATTTGCTTAGCAGAACTTTATTACCCCTGGCACCGTTCCGTAAAACAGAGATCCGCCAAATGGCATTGGATTATGGTTACCCGGAGTTGGCAAAGAAAAGTGAAAGCTATGAAATCTGTTTTGTACCGGATAATGATTACCGTGGGTTTTTAAAAAGAAGAGTACCGGGCCTGGAAGAAAAAGTAAGTGGTGGAAATTTTATTGATTCCGCGGGAAAAATTTTAGGACAGCATAAAGGATATCCGTTTTATACTATCGGGCAACGAAAAGGTTTGGATATTGCTTTTGGCAAACCCGTTTTTGTTACAAAAATTAACCCTGAAACCAATACCATTGTTTTGGGCGATGAGGTAGATCTCGAACAAAATGAAATGACCGTTGGAAAATTGAACCTTCTCAAGTATGATAGCTTAACCCCCGGAATGGAAGCTGTTACAAAGATCCGCTACAAAGACAAAGGAACATTATCAAACCTTTACCCGGAAAACGGCTCCGTTAAAGTAAGGTTTTATGAAAATGCCAAGGGGATCGCACCAGGACAAAGCGCCGTTTTTTATGAAGACGATGATGTGATCGGCGGTGGCATCATACAACGTGGCGGTAGCGTTAATGCCTGATAACATAAATTAGCGTCATCTGGAATCTTCTCCTCTTCAGCAGACTACTGACTATTGGCTGATTGTCAGGCAATAAAGACATAAAGAAATCGTTTTAAAGCGGAGATAATACTTATTATCCCGCTTTTTGTTTGTGTTTAAATGAAGCTAATGCCTTGAAAACTAACCTTTACAACTAACTAATTTGTATCCGTGACTATATCGCGCCATCTTATGAGCTCCTCCACTAACCTAATTGTCTCCATATTGATGTTAGCCATTATCAGTGTTACATCCTGCAAAAAGCAAACAGAAACATTCATAACTGATACGGGTAGTGATTATATACCCCTTCAGACAGGCAAGTATATCGTGTACCGGTTGGATTCAACTGTTTTTTTAAATTTTGGTAAAATAGAACAAACCCACGCTTACCAGGTAAAATTTGAAGTGAATGCGGAAGTTCAGGATAACCTCGGTAGGCCAGCTTACAGGATTTTCAGGTATACCCGGGATTCAGCAGGTACCCAATCATGGCAACCCGATAATACCTACCTGATAACGCCTCTTGATAACCAGGTGGAATTCACAGATGACAATCTCCGCTTTATCAAACTTCACTTACCAATCAAAGATGGTTATAGCTGGAAAGGAAATAAATATTTACCGGACGACCCTTATAGTTTTTACTTTCTATTCAGCAATGATGATGCGATGGCGGATTGGGACTATTACTATAATGGCGATCCCGAACCGTCTGTAACCCTTGAAGGACAAAGCTATACCGATGTTCTTACGGTGCAGGAGGACGATGAATCCTATAATGTTCCTGTTATTGATCAAAGCTCCTATGCAGCCCGTACTTATTCAATAGAAAAATATTCAAAAAATATTGGTCTCGTTTATAAAGAACTTATACTTTGGGAGCAGCAGCCCAATCCCACATTAGTAGATCCGGGTGATCCCAATGATCCCATAAATTATCCACCTGTGTATTCATACGATCCTTTTAAAACAGGTTTTGGCATTAAAATGTGGATGATAGACCATAATTAAGTTAATGTATTTATGGATTAATTTTGTTTTAAACACTGGTGCATGATGAAAAAAATTGTTCCTCTTATTTCATTTTGCTTTTTTTACGCGTCATTTTCACAAGCACAGTTTACCCGCTTCCTTGTAAAATTTAAAAATAAAGGCAATAACCCTTATTCTCTTTCCGATCCATCGGCTTATTTATCCCAGCGTGCTATTGACCGGAGAACCCGCTATAATATATCTATCGACAGTGTCGACCTGCCTGTAACCCCGGGCTATATTTCACAGGTAACTGCGGTTCCTAATGTAATAATTCTAAATACATCCAAATGGCTAAACCAGGTTTCTGTTCAAACAACAGATGCGAATGCAATCAATGCCATAGCCGGGTTGCCCTTTGTTCAAAATGTTACCGGGATTGGCGCGCGAATAATGCCTGCTGGCAATACCAAAAGATTTGAAGAAGAAAGCGGCGCCGATTCTTTGCTGCCGGTGGCCAGGATTCAAAACACAACCGGTGATTATTATGATTACGGAGCCAATTCATTTAATGAAATGCACCTGCATCATGGTGAGTTCCTGCACAACATTGGTTTAAGAGGAGAAGGAATGCAAACCGCTTTAATCGATGCTGGTTTTTATAACTATGATACGTTTAACGCATTTGACAGCATGAATATCAATGGGCAGGTTCTTGCCACCTGGGATTTTGTCGCAAGGGAAAGCAGTGTGGCAGAAGATTATAGTCATGGCATGTTATGCCTTTCCACCATTGCTGCCAATCTTCCCGGACAGTTTGTAGGTACCGCGCCCAAAACAAGTTTTTATTTATACCGGACAGAAGATGTAAGTTCTGAGTATCCTATTGAAGAACACAATTGGGTTTGCGGTGCTGAGAAAGCGGATAGTTCCGGTGCTGATGTCATTTCTTCCTCTTTGGGTTATACCAATTTTGATAATACCAGTTTAAGTCATACGTATGCTGAACTGGATGGTCATACCACTATGGCATCGAAGGGTGCGGTTATTGCGGCAAAAAAAGGTTTACTGCTTTTTATTGCAGCAGGCAATGAAGGCAACAATACGTGGCATTATATAATGACACCGGCAGATGCTGACAGTGTTATTACCGTGGGTGCCGTAGATACTGCCGGAGTAAAAGGCATTTTTTCCAGTTTTGGTCCCACCGCGGATGGAAGGATAAAACCTGATGTAGTTTCTGTTGGCGTAAAGGCAATTATTGAAACGTCTTATAACAGCCCGGGTATAAGCCAGGGCACATCTTTCGCATGTCCGAAAATGGCTGGTCTTGGAACCTGCCTCTGGCAGGGCTTCCCTGAATTCAACAATATAAAAATTATAAATGCCCTGAAACGAAGTGGAAGCGCTTATAGCCGTCCAACTGACAGTCTTGGTTATGGAATACCGGATCTGAAACTGGCTTTTACGAACCTGTTAATAGAATTTGCAACATCCACTGTTTCTATGAATCATTGCAATGCCTCCTTAAGCTGGACCAGTAAAGATGTTGACGCTATGAAATATGAAATAGAAAGAAAAATACCGGGTGAAACCAGCTATACAAAAATCAGTGAATTGAATCCGCAAACCGGAATTATACTGGCGAATCATTCTTACCAGTTTACTGACACCCTCATCAATGTAAATGCAGGAACTCTATCCTACAGGATAAAACAAATTGTTGACACTTCGTTAGAAGGTTTTAGTGCGGCCTATATTGACACGGCGAATATAACGATGAATGCAGATTGTCATATCAATACTCCTGTTGCAAGCGAAAACAAGATAACCGTTTCTCCCAACCCCATACACGATGAGTTAAACCTGGTTATTGAAACAGCAACTGCCATCCCCAGCTTAATGATCAATGTGTATGACATGCATGGAAGATTAATGCTGCAGATGAAAGAGACGAAAGCGGCCGGTAAAACTACCTTTACAATCCCAACAGCCAGGCTGGCCAATGGCAAATATAATATCGTTGTTTATGACGCTCAAAAAAGGGTTGGCACCGTTGGCGTCATAAAATTATAATTACTTTTTCAGCAATGCGGCAAATAATGTATCCGCTTTTTTATCATATCCTTTCAACATTTCCATTTTCACTAATTGAAGCTGAAAACTTTGCTGTAAAAATTTTACGGCCTCTTCGTTTTCCTTTTTAAAAACCGAGCAGGTGATATAAAGCAGGTAACCCCCTGCCTGTAACGAAGGAATTACATTTGCAAGAATTTTCTTTTGCAAAGAGGCCCATTCCCCGATTTTATCTTTATCAAAATAAAATAACTGGTCAGGAGTACGGCTCCAGGTGCCGCTGCCGCTGCAGGGCACATCTGCCAGGATGAGTTGATAATTTTCAGTTGACCGTTGATAGCTCTGATTTGATAAATCTGCTATAAAACTTTTGAATTCCCTAAT
>JAOQAL010000334.1 GCA_025963615.1 Chitinophagaceae bacterium
ATGATTGCCTATATTTACGGTATAAAATATACCGTATGAAAGCCTGCCATAAGATGATCCTGTTTTCTGCGATTGTATTATTTTTGCATTCCACGAGAGTTACAGGCCAGGAAAAAGCAATGAACCCTGTTACTAAAAATGCTTCTGCAGAAGCTCGTGCACTATTAAAATTCTTTTATAGTATTTCGGGTCAATATATATTGACAGGGCAGCACAACTTTCCCAATGCCAGGAACAGAAATACAGAATTTGCTGCCAACTACATAGGAAAAAGACCTATTGTATACTCTACTGACTGGGGCTTTGATGCTCCCGGAACCGGAAACTCTTACCTGGCCCGGCAGGATATTGTGGATGAAGTGATTCAACAAAACAAACTGGGTTCTCTGATTACTATTTGCTGGCATGCTGTGCCTCCAACCGCTAATGAACCTGTTACTTTTGAGCCATTGCCAGGTGCCGACTCTACCAGGCTGGCAAGTGTACAAGGTAAATTACTGGATCAGCAATTTAAAGATGTACTAACTCCCGGCACAGAATTGTATAAGCATTGGTGCCAGCAGGTGGACACAATTGCTGTTTACCTGAGGAAATTACAGGATGCACATGTTCCCGTTTTGTGGAGACCCTATCATGAAATGAATGGTAACTGGTTTTGGTGGGGTGCACGAACAGGAGAATATAGTACGATTCGTTTGTACCGGCAATTATTTGATAGACTGGTAAATCACCATAAATTAAACAACCTGGTATGGATGTGGAACGTGGACAGGCCGAGCACACCCGCAAGGAAGTTTACTAACTTTTATGTAGGAGAGCAGTTTTTCGATATAGCGTCACTGGACGTTTACGGGAGTGATTTTAACCAGAACTATTACGACAGCCTGCTGGTACTGGCAAAAGGCAAACCCATATTATTTGGAGAAGTAGGTAATCCTCCAACACCTGAAGTATTGAAGCGTCAGCCAAAGTGGGCCTATTACGTCGTCTGGGCAAGCATGACACGTCTCACTACTAAAAAGCAATATCAAACCCTAATAAACGATTCGCATGTACTTACAATGGAGGATGCAGCATATCGCCAGGCTATAGCTCCATACCGGTCAGTTGCAGGTCTTGATCCAATGCCCGTGGAAGTAAAAAAGGCACTTAATTTTTCAGGTCAATGGGTTTTTAATGAAGACGCAAGTATTTTGGATAATGGTGGCACCGGAAATATCCCCTACTTGTTAGCTATTACTCAAACAGGCAATGACCTGGATATTAAAAGAACAATGGTTTCAGAATATAGCGACAACACCATCATGGAGGAACAACTGACATTGGATGGTAAAGAAAAAGCACTGAAAGCCCCGTATGGTAACAGGCCACGTATGGTATCGGCACACCTGTCAGCATATGGCGATACGCTTTTTATAGATTCGAAGACTACCTTTACCAATGGCGGCCGAACCATTGAATCAACAACAAACGAAGCATGGACCTTACAGGAGAACGGGAGAGTGTTATCTGTGAAACAGACGTCTAATTCATTCAGGGGTAGAAGAGCCATAACAGGGGTTTATTATAAGCAGTAGAAACAGGGAGAGTGCATTAAAAAGAATTCCTCGTTCCCGAATGACATTACGTTTTTTTATGCCACGAAGGAGGCATCCATTCCTCGGAATGACATTTCGTTTTCCGCCTTTGCAAGTGTTCTTCACCTGCAAATATTTTAATGTATTATGATTGAAGATGCTGATGCTGAAGAACACCAACAGCGCAATAAGTAGAAACAACAAACCATTACCCAATTATGTCAGACAGAAGAGTATTTATAAAGCAGGTGGGACTGCAAACCATTGGCTTCGGGCTGTTAAATTTATTACCTGCGTCTGTTATGGCAGAAACCATTCGCAAGCCGTTTGTACTGCCGCGCAGCACACCTGAGCAACAGGGGATTTCTTCAGCGGGCATCAGCAGGTTTCTCGATGCCATTAAAGGAAGCGGCCAGGAATTTCATAGCTTAATGATTCTCCGTCATGGGCATGTAGTTACCGAAGGTTGGTGGGCGCCTTATTCATCTGAGCACAGGCAACAATTATATTCGCTAAGCAAAAGCTTCACCGGTACTGCTATCGGTCTGGCTGTTACAGAAGGACGGCTTACAGTAGATGATCCTGTAATAAAGTTTTTCCCTGATCTGCTGCCCAATAAAATAAGCGAAAACCTCGCTGCTTTAAAAGTGAAGCACCTGCTTTCCATGTCTGTTGGTCATGCAAAAGATTCTATTATGATTTTAGAGGCTTCTGCTCCAGGTGTTCCCTGGGAAAAAACCTTTTTAAGCCTGCCTGTCGTTTTTAAACCTGGTAGCCAGTTCATGTATAATTCAGGAGCAAGCTTTATGTTAAGTTCAATTGTTAAAAAAGTAAGCGGACAATCCGCGCATGAATATTTAAAGCCCCGGCTGTATCAGCCACTGGATATAAACGGAGCAACATGGACGGAAAATTTTGAAGGAATAAATATGGGCGCCTCTCATTTGCGGATGCGAACCGAAGATCTTGCCAAATTTGGCCAGCTCTACCTGCAGGAGGGAATGTGGAACGGCAAGCAGGTAATCAGTAAGGAATGGATAGCTGCAGCATCATCAAAACAAACGGACAATGGTAAGAATGACAGCAGTTGGACTTATGGTTATGGCTACCAGTTTTGGTTGAACCCTCCAGGTGGTTACAGGGCAGATGGGGCCTTTGGGCAATATAGTATGATACTACCAGCCCAGGATGCAGTAGTGGTTATTACAAGTGAAAGCATAAGTACTAAAGATACTATGCGAATTGTGTGGGATGTGTTGCTCCCCGAAATGAAAGGTGTGCCATTGCAAAAAAATAACAGCGAACATAAACAGCTCCGGGAAGAACTGAAGGCTCTGAAGTATGTTCCCCATAAAGTGTCTGACACCTCGCCTGTTGCAGCAAAAATTGCAGGTAAAGTCTTTATTCTTGACAAAAATGAATTTAATGCAAAGGCGGTATCCTTTAGCTTTAATGAGAATGCCTGTGTATTTACTTTAAAGGAAGACGGAAAACCCGACATAATTATTGCTAACGGTTTCAATGATTGGATAAGGAAAGGAAATCTTAAACCGGCTCCGCACTCCCTGTTTTCATTAAGACGGATTGATTTTGATTCAATAGTTGCGGCAAGTGCTACCTGGCAAAATGAAAATACCTTATTACTTACGTGGCGGTTCATTGAAACTGTACATGGCGATAGCCTCACCTGTGTATTTGATGATGAGAAAATAACTATTAAATTCCTTTTCAGCGTTAATCGTTTGCAACATAAACCGGATGACCGGGCTGACATAACAGGAAAAATGATTGTTTAAAGCAGAAGTAATTAAGTAAAGAATTAGCCGGCAATATTATTACTTTTGATGTAAGGATCAGGTTGCCAGCTATTGGTTTTCATGTCATCATTGTTGTGTCACTCACTTGTGCAACATATCAATGAGGAACTTTTATTAAAGCGTATGCTGCCTTTGCAGTTGTAAATATATTATGAATAAAAGAGTTGTTAAGAGCAACAGTGGCAGCGACAGATTGCATTTTTAAAACGGACTCTTTATTTAAAAATATTCAATTGTTATTATGAAAAAAAAATTCTTATTCTGCCTCGTTTCATTAGTCTTTTTAACCCTTGTTTGTAAAGCTCAAAAAAGTAAATGGACGATTTTATTTAATGGTGGCTCAACGGGCAAGTTCAGGGGTTATAACATGAAAACATTTCCTGACCAGGCATGGAAAGTTGAAGATGGCGCTTTAGTAACACAAACAGGTGTTCCCAATATTGATCTTGTTACCAAAGAAGCATATAAAAATTTTGAACTTGATTTCGACTGGAAAGTATCCAAAGCTGGCAACAGTGGCGTGTTTTTTCATATGCAGGAAACATTGGCACATCAATCGGGAAATGGCAATAGTCCTAACTGGTTAGATAATTATGAAATGCAGCTTTTGGATGATATAAATTTTAATGATACCGCGGCCATACGTTCTGCCGGTTCTTTGTACGATTTGATTATTCCAAAGAATAAACATTTAAAACCAGTAGGTGAATACAACCACGCAAAGCTGATCGTGAAAGG
>JAOQAL010000678.1 GCA_025963615.1 Chitinophagaceae bacterium
GATGAAACCATGGAACTGGCCGAAAGCACGTTGAATGAAGCGCTGACCGGTGTGCCACCCGATAAGATTGATGTTTGCAAGGAAGTATTGCAAATTGTATATAATAATTTGAAATAGCACTCCGCTAAATCTTCCGTCATTGGACGGAGAAAACCGGAAACTGAAATTAATAAGTACACAAGGTCATAAAAGTGAAAAAATATCGAACTTCTTTATATAAAGCAACTTGTAATTTGTAAACGGTCCTGTTCTTCCTGACAGAAAGGTAGATGGGGCTTCTAAATTTAATTCTATGAGCAGCACTGAAGTCAAAAAAGCAGCAGCATTGAAAGGGGGCGAATGGTTGGTAAAGACCTCATCTCCATTTGATGAGTTCATCCCGGAAGATTTTACCGAGGAACAAAAGATGATCCGTGATATGTGCGACCAGTTCCTGGACATTGAAGTAATGCCCATCCTGGATCGGATTGATAATTTGGAACCCGGCTTGATGAAATCATTATTGAAAAAAGCCGGGGAACAGGGACTATTGTCGGTTGCATTTCCTGAAGAGTATGGTGGATTGGGAAAAGATTTTGTTACCGCAACGATTGTGAATGACAATCTTGGAGCCGGGCACTCTTTTTCTGTAGCCATCGCCGCACATACAGGCATTGGTACGCTGCCTATTTTATATTTTGGAACACCCGAACAGAAGCAAAAATATATTCCCAGGTTAATTACGGGTGAATGGGCGGGTGCTTACGGGCTTACAGAACCGAATAGTGGAAGCGATGCATTGGGCGCAAGAACCTCGGCAAAATTGAACGCCGCCGGCACTCATTATCTTTTGAATGGACAGAAATGCTGGATTACCAATGGCGGATTTGCGGACGTATATACTGTATTTGCAAAAATAGACGGAGATAAATTTAGTGCGTTTATAGTTGACCGTGGTACTGAAGGTTTTACGCAAGGCCCCGAAGAACATAAAATGGGAATAAAGGGATCTTCCACCGTCCAGCTTTATTTCCAGGATTGCAAAGTGCCCGTAGAAAACCTGCTGGGAGAAATTGGTAAAGGACATCGGATCGCTTTTAATATTCTTAACATTGGCCGTCTGAAACTATGCGCTGCCGCATTAGGAGGTTCCAAAAGAGCCCTGTCAGAAACTGTAACCTATGCCAAAACAAGAGAACAGTTTAAACAACCGATAGCAAATTTTGGAGCCATTAAACATAAGTTGGGAGAAATGGCTATCCGCATTTTTGTTGGAGAAAGTGCGTTATACCGTACGGCAAAATGGATAGATGAGAAAGAGCATGAACTAACCGCTGCCGGTAAACCATTCAATGAAGCGTTGCTCGGGGCTGCGGAAGAATATGCCATTGAATGTGCCATGTTGAAAGTTTATGGTAGTGAGACACTTGATTTTGTGGTGGATGAAGGCGTGCAGGTTCACGGGGGGAATGGTTTCAGTGCTGAGTATAATATCTCCAGGGCTTACCGGGACAGCCGCATTAACAGGATTTATGAAGGAACGAATGAAATCAACCGCCTGCTTACGTTGGATATGACGTTGAAAAGAGCGATGCAGGGGCGACTGGATCTGATGGGGCCGGCAATGGGTGTGCAAAAAGAATTAATGAGCATCCCTGATTTTGGAGGGGATGATGAAGCTCCGTTTGCGAAAGAATTGAAGTTAATTGCTAACCTTAAAAAGGCTATTCTGCTGACATCCGGCGCCGCAGTCCAAAAATTGATGGCAAAAATAGAAAACGAACAGGAAGTTTTAATGAACATAGCGGATATGGCCATCGAAACATTTAATGCCGAAAGTGTCTTGCTGCGGGTGATGAAATTGACTGACCGGCTGGGAGAAGATAATTGTAAATTATATCTGGATATCACACATACTTATTTATATGATGCTGCTGACAGAATCAATAAGGCAGGAAAAGATGCGGTAAATTCTTTTGCAGATGGCGACGATCAAAGAATGATTTTGATGGGCCTGAAACGATTTACAAAAGCAGAATCATTTAACACCAAAGAATCAAGACGCCGGATTGCTGATAAGATGATTGCGGAAGGAAAGTATTGCTTTTGAAATTGATTACTTTCCGGTTAGCCCGCCGTTTCTTTCGGAAATGCAATCTTTTCATTCGGGTACAGCCTGCTGAGCTCGTTCTGGGTGGTTTTTAATTCGTCCAGGATACTTAGCCTCTTTTTTTCAATGACCAAACCAATAGAAGCAAGCATGGCGGAGAGCGTTACAACAAAGAAATAAACAAGAAATGCATTTTCTACATCAGGAGTCTTATATACATACCAGAATAAATAAATTATAAAAAAACATCCATAAAGAAATAAAGTAGAAGAGGCCATTAATGCTTTGCCCGCGGCTTTGCCATGCTGGATGACTTCCTTTATCTGGTCAATGAAGAAAATAAAACTGAGTAATACGATCAGCAGGATACCGGGACCCAGAATAATTGTTATGGTATTCCGGCTAAATCCGAATAGGGCTGTTACGAGTACTTCAAAAGCAAGGAAGCTAAGGATGGCAATATAAATTTTTCTCCGCAGGCCAGGTGATTTTGTAAAATAAAGCAGGTACATGAGGGCGAAGGGAACATCCAGTAAATTATTGAAAATGCCAAAACCTCTTATATAAGAAGGGGAGATGGAGATTATTTTTTCCGACAAAAGGTTATAAATAAAAGCTGACAGGTAATAAAGCATCAAAATGAGTAAACTCCTGTTTTTATATAAACGCAGGCAGGATATAAGTGCTACCGGGAGAAGTAAAGCGACCGTCGAAATATAGCCCATCGTTTGATACCAGGTCATTGCAATTCGTTTTATTTAGGATAAGGATTTGTACTTACAAATAAACGGCTCAATTTCGCGCGTAGTGCTTAAGGGAAGCACTTTGTTCAAAAATTCAGTAAAAGCCTAAAGAGCCCTAGTAAATCTACGGTAAAACGATACAGGTGTTTTTATCTTATTTTACATTTATGAAATATTGCATTCCCGCGATCTCCCTTTTTTTATCCTTCCCATCGTTATGGGCACAGCAACATGACGGAAGCATTTTGAAAGGGCACACCACAGGCCCATTACCCTACCTGGAATATGGATTAGGCGAAGACCGTCTCGGTGGGGCCAAGATGACATTTTTGGATACCAATATTGTTGTAAAGGTTGTTGATAGTATCAATAACAGGTATAAAATAGAATTGACCAAAAATCATTATGCTTATTTACCGAAAGAAAATTTTGCCGCGGACTCCTCGATCCCAGCGCATTCTTTTTATCTAACAGATAACTGGAAAGTCTCTGGCGATGATAAATTCGACTATGTGACAATCGGTTTAAATGGAAAATTGCCTTACCGTTCTGTCCAGGAGATCAATCCTTCAAGAATTGTAGTAGATATTTTTGGAGCCACCAGTAATACAAACTGGATTAACCTGCTATCAACGGCAAAAGAAATAAAAAATGCATACTATCAACAGGTGGAGGACGATGTGTTCCGGATTATCATTGAATTAAAACACCCACAACATTGGGGCTACACTATTTTTTATGATGGTAACAAATTGATTATTCGGGTAAAACGACAACCAAAGATATTGTCATTGTCAAAACTCAAAATAGCGATAGATCCAGGACATGGCGGGGACAATATTGGAGAAACAGGCCGTAAAAGCGGAATCGAGGAAAAAAACTACACATTAAAAATCGCCAATGAACTGCAGGAAACATTGAAGAATGAAAATGCTTCTGTGTTCATGACAAGAGAAAAAGACACCAGCATTTCGATGATTGAAAGGATCATGATGCTCCGGGCGCAGGATCCTGATTTTCTCATCAGTATTCATCTTAACTCATCGGATATCGATACGGTCAGAGGAGCAAGTACCTATTACCGTTATATAGGTTTCCGGCCATTGTCACAGTTTATCCTGAAACGCCTGAAGGAAATGAAACTGGAAGAGTTTGGGAATATCGGCAATTTCAATTTCGGATTGAATGGCCCTACCGATTATCCTAATTGTCTGGTTGAAGTAGCTTTCTTAAGTAATAGAAGCGATGAAAAGAAAATCCTGGATCCCGGTTTCCGCAAAGTGGTAGCGGTTAAAATAGCGGCGGGTATTAAAGACTGGCTTCGTTCGCTGCAATAATTAATCAGGGTGCAATATCTGCTGCCGCGGCTGCATCAGCAAACCAGTATAATTCGTCACTATAAGGTTGAATAATTTGTGCAGGATATAAACCCGGATCATGTTCGCCGTACAACACGTTATAGAGCGAAGCAGCCTTATCGCCCCCGCTTACTAAAAATGCGACCCTGGCCGATTTATTTACAACAGGAACCGTAAGACTTATACGATATGATTTTTGTTCTTCCAGGTAAAAGGCTTTTACCCATCTTTCCTTTTCATGAATGATGTCATAACCCGGAAAAAGCGAAAGTGTATGAGCATTATCGCCCATGCCCAACAAGACCAGGTCGAACGAATGTCTCCTGTGCGTAAAATACTCATGCAATATTTTTTCATAAGCATCAGCAGAAGCTTCCGGCTCAATATCTGTTCTCATCATATGAATTTGTTCACGGGGAACAGGAACATGATTCAACAGGCTTTCAAAAGCCATTTTCGCGTTGTTCCTGTCATCGGTAAAAGGAACATAACGTTCATCTCCCCAGAAAATATGAAGCTTGCTCCAGTCAATGCTGTTTTTATAATTTTCTGACGATAATAACTGATATAGTTTTTTTGGAGTATTACCACCTGATAAAGCCAGGGTAAACCGTTCCTGCTTTGTTAATGTTTCATTGACATAATTTGTAACCCAGCCGGCAACCCGCCTGCTTAATTCCTCCAGATCATTTGAAACATTAAGATTCATAGACGTTGCTATCTTTATTTTTTTAAATCAGTGGATAAAAAATCATTCCTTATTTTTTGACGGAAGTGAAACCCAGTTATGTCCGTCTCTTGCAATTAAAGCCTCCGCATCTTCCGGTCCCCAGCCATCAGGGGAATAATTCGGAAAATCTATAGGCGGACGGCTTTGCCAGGCTTCCAGTATCGGTGTGATAACTTTCCAGGCGGCTTCCACCTGGTCGGCACGCATAAACAAAGTAGGGTCTCCTTCAATAACATCCTGCAGCAGCGTTTCATACGCCTCCGGTTCATACCCATCGTACGCTTCTGCATAGTTGAAAACCATATCCACAGGATTCAAAATCATGTTGGGCCCGGGACGTTTTGCCTGGAAACGCATTCGGATACTTGTTTCCGGCTGAATGCTGAAGGTTAACCTGTTGGGCCGCCATGTTTCGGCAGCCTCGCCAGGAAATGAATAATGCGGCGCTTCTTTGAAATGAATCGTAATCAAGGTCGTTTTTTCGTGCAGGTACTTACCCGTACGCACATAAAACGGAACGTTTTGCCAACGCCAGTTATCAATATAAAATTTTGCTGCTACAAACGTGTCAACAGGTGATTGTGGGCTTACACTTTTTTCCTGGCGATAGGCCTGTACCTGTTTTCCTTTTATCCAGCCGGCCGAGTATTGCCCACGCACGGTATGGGCGTGTACGTCTTCAGGATCCAGTTTACGGATAGCATTCAGTACATCTACTTTTTTATTCCTGATTTCATTGGCTTCAAATGAAATCGGCGCTTCCATGGCTACCATGCAAAGTAATTGCAGGATATGATTCTGGACCATATCCCGCAAAGCGCCCGCCTGTTCATAGTAGCCGCCCCGGTCTTCTACGCCGACCGTTTCGGCTGCTGTTATTTGTACATGGTCTATATAATTACTGTTCCACACCGGTTCAAACAGAGCATTGGCAAAGCGGAAGGCAATAATGTTCTGTACCGTTTCCTTGCCCAGGTAATGATCAATGCGGAAAATCTGGTCTTCGTCAAACAGCGTCCCCAACAACTTATTTAGTTCATCCGCACTTTGCAGGTCATGACCAAATGGTTTTTCAAAAACAATCCGTCTTGTTGTTGAATCAAGACATAATTTTTGTTCTGATAATTTTACAGCGATTGCCGGCGCCAGTTGAGGCGCTACAGCCAGGTAAAAAATTACAGTGGGTTGCGCATCCCATTCCTTAGCCTTATCATTTACCCAGGTGGCAAGACTGGTATAAGTTTCTGTATTGAGTAAATCAAGTTCATGATAAGAAACATGTTCAGCAAAACTTTTCCATTGTCCGTTCGGTTCACCCTTCCTCCTCGAAAATTGTTGAACACCTTCTAACAACTTGTCCCGGTAGTCATTATCGGATGCAAACGTCGTACGCCCAACACCTATGACTGCGAATTTTTCAGGCAGGTACTTATCGATGAATAAATTGTATAAAGCAGGTATCAGTTTCCGGTTAGCAAGGTCGCCGCTGCCACCAAATATGAAAATGATCGTCGGGGATAATACTTTTTTATTTTCCATCTGTTTGTAAACAATTCTTGTTTATAAAGGTTCATTTTTTACTCCCACTCCGTGTGAAAACTTCCTTCTTTATCAACCCGCTGGTAGCCATGCGCGCCAAAGAAATCGCGCTGTGCCTGGATCAGGTTCGTCGGCATCTTTTCACTGCACCAGGCATCAAAATATCCCAAGGCACTGCTTAACCCGGCGACAGGTATTTTACCCGCGGCACCACGTTGAACCGTTTTGCGCAAACCATTTTGCGTTTTCTTTATCAGGGACGCTACTTTTTTATTCAGTAAAATATTGGAAAGATCAGCATCGCGCTTATAGGCCGTAGTAAAAGTTTCCAGTAATGTGGAACGTATAATACAACCACCGCGCCAGATACGCACTACATCCTTCAAAGGAATTTCCATTTGCAACTCAGCCGAAGCTTTATGCAGCATGGATAATCCCTGGGCATAACAGACGATCATCGCGGCATACAAGGCATCATGCAACTGGGCAATGACCTTTTCTCTGTCGTTACTTACCGTCTTGATTTTTGGTTTGTAAAGCGCCGCTGCGGCAACCCGTTCTTCTTTATATGAGGAAAGATCTCTCATCGCAACAGCCATATCAATAGTAGGAATTGAAACCGGCAGGTTCATAGCATCCTGCGAGGTCCATTTACCCGTGCCCTTCGAACCGGCCTTATCTAGGATGACATCAACCAAACGGTCTTTCGTGATATCATCCTGGTTTAAAAATATAGCAGCTGAAATTTCAATTAAGAATGACTGTAGCGCTCCTTCATTCCATTTTTTAAATACTTCATGCAACTCGTCATTATTTAAACCCAGGCTTTGCTTTAGCACATCATATACTTCACTGATCAGTTGCATAATGGCATATTCAATTCCATTATGAACCATTTTGACATAATGCCCCGCGGCCCCCTTGCCCATATAGGCCACACAGGGTTCATCATTTACTTTGGCAGAAACAGCTTCCAGCAAGGGTTTTAATTCCTTCCAGGCTTCCACATCGCCACCGGGCATAATGCTGGGTCCCGTGCGGGCGCCATGTTCACCGCCAGATACGCCCATGCCCATAAAATGGATCCCTTTGTCTTTTAAATAATTGATGCGTGCAAGGGTATCAGTATAATGCGAATTGCCGCCATCAATAACGATATCATCTTTTTCCAGCAAGGGCAGCAGATCACCGATAACACTATCCACGATGGGTCCGGCCGGCACCAGCATCATCAGTTTTCGCGGGCGTTTCAATTGCTGTACCATCTCAGCCAACGTACTGACTCCCTTTACTACGGTATCCGAAGTAGCCGAACTTTCCAGCAACGCGGCTTTGCTGATGTCCTTATCAAAACCAATGGCGGCAAACCCATGGTCGGCCATATTAAGTAACAGGTTTCTACCCATGACACCGAGGCCAATCATACCAAAATCATAAGATGTTTCGCTCATAGAATCTTTGATTAATTGGAGTGTAATTTATTTAAATCCCAGCGAAGTTCGTGATTGTTTCCTTTGCAATTCAACAATGACAAATGAAAAATTGAAGATGCATAAAACATATTGCGTCAATCCCGGGGCGCCCCGTTGGCGTCAAGCTAATTTTGATAACAAGTCTGTTGTGTGCTATCGAGGGAGTAGCGATATAGCGTCGAAGTCACAGTACCTAAGCCCCATCAGGAACCGTCCTGAAAACAGCCTTTAGTCCACCCGGGGTCTTGGGCCAATCTAAAGTAAAAGTTTTTTGTCGCAGATCCCGGTGACTTTCGCATAGGCGTCAAGGTAATTTTGATAACAAGCTTGTTGTGTGCTATCAAGAGTAGCGATATAGCGTCGAAGTCACAGTACCTAAGCCCCATCAGGGAACCGTTCGGAAAACAGCCTTTAGTCCGCCCGGGGTCTTGGCCAATCTAAAGTAAAATTAAAAAAGAAAAAAGCTGATGCCAGACCCCGGGATAAGAAAACCGAAAGCCGAATACATAATTGGCTAGTCAATGAAAACAAGTTTTTTGTCGCAGATCCCGATGACTATCGCATTGGCGTCAAGCTAATTTTGATAACAAGTCTGTCGTGTGCTGTCAAGGGAGTAGCGATAAACTGTTGAGGTCACAGTAGTACAGAAGCCCCATCAGGGAACCAGCCCGAAAACAGCCTGTCCCGATTTTTTTCGGGACGCTGTTCGTTTTCGGGGGGCCTTTTTGTCGCAGATCCCGATAGCTATCGGGAATTCTTTTTGGCCACACAAAAAGAAAAGAGAAAGAAACAGCTGATAATTAAGGAAGTTGTCTTAGCCAAACAAAAAGGAAAAAGCAACCGAAAGCTCAACGAGGATTTAAAAATGAATGTTTTTATAGTTTGCGGCTGGTCGTTTTTTTATTAACTGGGAGCAGGTATGGATTTTGTATATTGAATTCAAAAAAATGCTTCTTCCTATAGGCGATGACAACAGAGACCGGCATCTTACCCCAATTGTAAATTATCTGTTGATTGCCCTGAACATTTTCGTTTTTATTTATTGGCAGGACTTTGGTCATAATATTCCTTTCACTTTCGGCTATGCGGCCGTACCGGCGGAAATCCTTTCCGGACATGATATTATATCTGCCGCAAGAATCGTCACCGATCCTGTTACCGGCGCGTCGGTCCAGTTGCCAGGCCTGGAGCCAACTCCTATTCCGGTTTTTATGACGCTGTTCACTTCCATTTTTATGCATGGTGGTATCGCTCATATTGCCGGGAATATGTTATACCTGTGGATTTTCGGCGACAACCTTGAGAATGCCATGGGACACCTGCGTTATCTTATTTTTTACCTCTTATGCGGCTTGCTTGCTGGAATGAGCCATGTAATCAGCGCTGCCTATCTTAACCAAAGTACACTGGTGCCGAGTCTCGGAGCTTCGGGGGCTATATCCGGAGTACTTGGCGGCTATATCATTTTATATCCCCGCAGAGGCGTGCATGTTTGGTTTTTTATTGGAATTATTACACTGCCCGCATTCCTGGTAGTAGGTCTTTGGTTTGTGTTTCAACTGATCAATGGCATGGGCATGTTAGGTGGAAACGAAGCGGCAGGCGGAATTGCTTATGCGGCCCATATCGGCGGCTTTATTGCTGGATTATTGCTTATTAAATTATTCCACAGAAAAGTGGTGGCGGTGCCGCAGAAAAAGAAATTGTTTTGGTAAATGAGATTAAATATCCCTGCGTAGATATGCGACGTGCTTTTGTTACTTGGGGTATTTTATTAAATTGGCTTTTCCTTTCAACTTTCTCTTACTTTTTTTCGTGGAAAAAAAAGCCGTCCCGATGACTATCGCATAGGCGTCAAGTTAATTTTGATGACAAGTCTCTCGTGTGCTATCAAGGGAACAGCGATATAATGTTGAAGTCACAGGAGCACAAAAGCCTCATCAGGGGACTGTGTTGCTACTGTGACTTCAACTATGGGAACGCTACTCCCATGATTGTAAATTGAGAATATCAAGCCTGGAAAATTATTTAAATAAATTAAAAACTTTCCAGGCTTCGAAAACAAGTGGAGCTAAGTACCATAAATTATCCCTCCGCTTTTATTTTATTCACTTCGCAACGCTGCGACGGGGTTTGCTCTTGCGGCTTTGATAGCCTGGAAGCTTACAGTAATTAAAGCGATTACAACGGCGACGAAACCTGACAGAACAAACATCCACCACTTGATTTGTATGCGATAGGCAAAATCCTGCAACCACTCGTTCATGGCCCACCAGGCTACAGGGGTAGCAAGCAGCAGCGCAATGATGACCAGGCGGACATATTCTTTGGATAATAACTGCACAATGCCGGCCACCGAAGCACCCAATACTTTTCGGATCCCGATTTCCTTCGTTCGTTGAAATGCGGTTAGTACTGCCAGGCCAAATAGCCCTAAACAACTTATAAAAATTGCAATAGCCGTAGCCAGATTAATTAGCTTGGACAAGTGCCTTTCCTGTTCATACATGCCGGCCAGCTCCTCATCGTAAAATTTAAAGGAAAAAGTTTCGGGAGGATAAAACTGGTACCATTTCTTTTCCATTGCTTTTAACGTTGCCTGCCATTGGGACGGATTCCTGCTTTCAAGTTTAATATTAAACGTATTCAAATTGTCTTTTTCACTTAACAAGGCTACCGGCTCTATGGTTTTATAGAAATTCTGTAGATGAAAATCTTTCACAACGCCAACGACAGGATACTTTTCGTTTGTCTGACCGATAATTTTTCCAATGGAATCCTGGGGTGATGCAAATCCAAAAGCCCGTACGGCAGTTTCATTAATTACATATTCATTCGTAGTGTCTGAAGGCCGGAGATTTCGGCCAGCTAACAGTTTCAGTCCATACAATTTAATATAAGCGGTATCAACCCATTTTTTATAAACGTTGCGACTGATAGGTTCCTTGCCTTCAGGCACACATTCATACTGACTGGAAGAATATCCATTACGCATGGGCGAATTTCCCAGGGATATATTATTAATTCCCGGTTCTTTTTTTAATTCATTCAAAAGCAGGAATTGGTTGTTTTCGTAACTTTTATTCCTAAAATATTTCCACGGTACATCTACTAAAACCACCGCGTCTTTATTAAAGCCCATATCACTGGCAAGTGTATAGCTTAATTGTTTACCTACTATCAATGCGCTGGTGATAAATATAAGAGCAATGAAAAATTGAAAAACGATAAGTGCCTTTTGCAGACCGAACTTCTGGCCGCCGCTTCTATTAACAGAACCATGGCGGAATACATTTATGGTTTTAACCCTTGTGATAAGCCAGCCGGGATAAATGCCTGCCAGGATAGTAACGGCTATAATTAACGTAAATATAAAAGCGGCTAACTGCAGCGGATTACCTAACGGGGTAACACCTTCCGGAATGATATCTCTTAATATGGAAAATCCAAGGAGACTGAAGGAATACGCTAATATAGTGGCTAAGAAAGCAGTTAATATGGTTTCACTTAAAAATTGACCAATTAATTGGGCCTGCGTGCTGCCCAGGGTTTTTCGGACCCCGATTTCTTTTGCCCGTTGCGGAATGCGGGCCACGCTCATGTTGATATAATTGATACAGGCCAGTATCAAAAGAAATAAACCGATGCCTGCCAGGCCATATAATACCGGTTTGCTTGCTTTACGAACATTGTATTCCTGTATATAGGTGGAAAAATGTGATTCCGGCAGCGGCAATAATTTATACCAGCGTTTAAATTTAAAGTGCTGGGTACTTTGCTGATCGAACTCCTTCCATTTTCTAGAGATTATATTTTCAACCTGGCTTAATACTTTAGCTGGCTTTGTTCCTTTTTTGAATTGCAGATACAGTTTATCAGTACCATTTGTATTGGTCCATGACGCTAACTCGTAGGCTTTGACAGGAAGTGAAAAGAATTCCTGCGCAACAAATTCAGTAGGCGATTTTAGATCCGCCACAATACCGGTGACCGTTTTTCGCAGGGTATCCTTATAGCCATAATAAGTGAGTGTCTGATGAATTATCTCCTCCGGTTTCTTCCCCGGAAAATAGCTTTTGGCCCTGCTCTCCGTCAGCACCACATTTTCCGGCGCACTCAATGCGGTTAATTTATTTCCTGTGATCCAATGATAGGGAAGCATGACAAAATAACTGGAATCGGTTGCAACAATATCAGTGGGGTCATCAACAGTTAAGGGTTTTCCGGAAGCCGAATTTATTTCTACTGAATTTACCCATCTGCCTAATACCGGTACTGTATAGTCCAGCCCGTCAATCTGTTCCCTTACACCCTGGTACAAGGGGGCAGAAACACCCCCAATATAAGATTCCTTGTCATCAAATACAAAACCGGTCACTACCCGGTAGATATTATCCTTGTTGGGAAGCGATCTTTCGTAACTAAATTCGTAATCCATGATGCGAAAGATAATCCAGCAGGCGCTGATGCTGACGGCCAGTCCGAATATATTCAATGCAGTAAAAAGCCGGTAATGCCATAGATGCCGCAGTGTGGTAGTAAAATATTTTTTTATCATGCTGCTGATTTTTGTTCTTTTTTG
>JAOQAL010000685.1 GCA_025963615.1 Chitinophagaceae bacterium
TGTGGGCCCGGTTTTTCCGGTGTCCACGGACCTGTCTGATCGTATGACATGACGTTAATGAAATCGAATTTTTTAAGGGCTGCATCACTTATCTTTTCACCATTCCAGGTGGCCACAGCGGAAGTTAAAAGTTTCTTAAGGGGCTTTAATTTACGAGATAAATCAACGACCAGTTTTTCGTAATTAGCATCTATTGCGTCATTTTCCAGGTCTACGTCAATTCCATCGAGATTATAATCAACTGAAAGTTTAACCAGGCGATCAATGAATCCGGCCCTGTTCGTATCATTCAGCAGCGTGGCGTAATAAGGATTGTGCGAACCGCCCCCGATGGATGCCAGGACCTTCACCTGAAATTGGTGTGACGTTTTTATCAAGGTATCGAATCCGCCGGGTATCACCAGGTTACCGGCTGAATCGGGATTGAGGAAGGCGATATTAAGATGGGTGATTTTTTGAAAAGAAATTTTAGTCATATCCGGTGCATCTTTCCAGGGATGTACATACCCGATAACCCGGAACTGCCCATAGCTAATCATAGAAAAAGTAGCTAAACAAACAAAGCTCAGCAGCTTCAGGCAATTAAATCCCCGTATTATCAACGGTAATTTCATCGCGGCAATTTTTTATATACTGAGGTTTCAAATTTAGGGGCCATCATTCGGTGGAATTTTTATTTTTTATAAAAATCATTAACAGACCGAAAATGAAAAATATAACCGCGGTATATATATTTATGCCGGCCCTTGCATTGTTGAACAAGGCATTTGCAAACAATATCAGTGATACGATAAAAAAGAATAAGCCAATTACAAAACTGAGTTGATTAAATCTTTTATACATGGCTTTGTTTTTAAAAGAAAATAATGTTTAATAAAATTGTAATCACCAGCAGCAATATTGCAATAGGCACCACCCGCTGGTACCATTTTCCGCCCTTATAAGATTGCTTTTCAGTTAACGAATAAACAAGCCCTTTTAATTCTTCGTCTTTCTTTGGTTTGGTCAGCAGGCTTACGATTATAGTGGTAAAAAAATTGAACACCCACGAAACACCGGCAACAATAAATGCCTGGCCCATGCCACTGCGTATTTCATATAAAGGAGTTATCCAGCCTCCTTTTCCTTCCGCGATGGTTAAGCCGTGCGTAAGTGCTGCAGCCGTGGTGCCGGCCACCAAACCCCAGAAAGCGCCATGGCCTGTTGTTCTTTTCCAGAACATGCCTAATAAAAAGGTCGCAAACAAAGGTCCGTTTACAAAACCAAAAACCAATTGCAGAAAGTCATTGATATTATTAAAGCCTTTGGCGATATACGCCGTAACGATCGATATCAGGATACCGGCCACCGTTATAATCTTGCCCACTACCAGGTAATGGCGGTCGCTTTTATTTTTTACAAAATAAGGCTGATAGATATCATAGGTGAATACCGCATTAAAGGCAGTCACATTACCAGCCATGCCGCTCATAAATGATGCCATCAACGCGGTGATGCCAACTCCCAGCAAGCCACTTGGATAATAGTGTGCAATCATCGAAGGAAGTGTCATCGTATAATTTAACTGGCCATTGGCATCGACGGGTATGCTAAATCCTTTGGATTGTAATGCCGGTTGCATTAATGCAATGGCGATCACTCCGGGAAGTACCACTATTAATGGCATAAACATTTTAGGAATCGCTGCTATGATTGGAGTACGCTGTGCATCCCGCATATTCTTTGCGATCATGGCCCGTTGCACCACCAGGAAATCGGTACACCAGTAACCGAACGACATAACAAAGCCCAGTCCGAAAATCAAGGACATGAAATGTAATCCCATGGGGTTTGTTTCTGTATTGCCCATATATTTCCAGGCATGGGTCATATTGGGCTGCAGTTGCGCCTTAATATTTTCCCATCCACCAGCATCCTGCAGGGCAACAATTACCAGGGGTGAAAGGCCCAATACAATCAGGAAGAACTGAAGTACTTCATTATATACGGCACTGGTTAAACCGCCCAGAAAAGTATAGATCATTACGATACCTGCGGCGACCCAGATAGATACATCAAAATCCCATTTTAATATAACTTCCAGCAATTTTGCCAATGCATATAACGAGATCCCGGAAGAAAAGACAGTCATTACAGCGAATGAAACAGCATTGAGTGCTCTTGTCTTTTCATCAAAGCGAAGAGAAAGATATTCCGGAACACTGCGGGCCCGGCTGCCATAATAAAACGGCATCATAAAAACGCCTAGGAATACCATAGCAAAAATGGCTCCCACCCAATAAAAGTGTACCGTCATAATGCCGTATTTGGCACCGGAAGCCACCATACCGATCACTTCCTGTGCTCCCAGATTGGCGGAAATGAAGGCCAAACTGGTGATCCAGAGTGGAATACTGCGGCTGCTGGATAAAAAATCCTTACTTGATTTAATTTTCTTCTTAATAATAAATCCGACCCCAATAACGAAAAGAAAATAGACCAGGATGATCAGGTAGTCTGCGAGATGTAAATTCATGGCAACCGTTAATAGTAAATAAAGGCTTGTAAAAGCACACAATATATTTATTTACTGGCAGTGAAAGTATATTTAAGAAAAAAATGAGCCGGGAACTTCTCCGTTTACCAAAAAAGATAGAACTTTAGAGACTTAAATAATCAATTTGTAAATTAAAACCGCTTGTTATGCCCGCTTCGATGAATGATCAGTTATCAGCAAAGGAATTAAACCCTTTAAACAGCCTGGATGAATGGGAAGAAGCTGTGCTTGAACGGTATCCTGAACCCGATGTTCCTGCCAAACAAAAAGATGAATTCAGGAATTATGATGCTCCGGCGAGAGATACTGTAAAAGAGTTTTACAGGTTAAACCATACTTATCAAACTTATGATTTTGTAAAACAGAAGAAAGAAAATTTTCTGAAATTCGACAAAAGGGAAATGAATGTCTGGAAAGCGTTTGATTTTTTAAATGAGTTAGTGGATGATTCAGATCCTGATACCGATCTTGACCAGTTTCAGCATTTATTACAAACCTCTGAAGCCATCCGTGCCGATGGTCATCCTGACTGGATGGTATTAACCGGATTGATGCATGATATGGGGAAGGTGTTATGCCTGTTTGGCGAACCGCAATGGGCTGTTGTGGGAGATACGTTCCCGGTAGGTTGTGCTTATTCTGACAAAATTGTTTATCCTGAATTTTTTGAGAATAATGCTGACTATACCAACCCCGCTTATAATACGGCAAACGGCGTTTATAAGGAAGGTTGCGGGTTGAGAAATGTTGATATGTCGTGGGGACATGATGAATATGTTTATCAAATGATGAAAGATCATTTACCGGAAGAAGGTTTATATATGCTGCGTTATCATTCCTTCTACGCATGGCACCGGGAAGCAGAGTATGGTAATTTACTGGACGATCATGATAAGGAGATGTTGAAATGGGTAAAACTGTTTAATCCTTACGATCTTTATTCAAAGAATCCAACCCCGCCGGTATGGAAAGAATTAAAACCATATTATGAAGGCCTGGTAGCAAAATATTTACCGGAAACAATCAAGTTTTAAATGAAATGCATTTTATAAAAAAACCACCGGAAATTTCCGGTGGTTTTTTTTGGACCATTATCATTTGGTCTTTTTAATTCCACTTAAAATCCAGCGGCACATTTACTTTAACACCGAAGTTTCTGCCAATGTTAAACACTCCCATCCTGCCGGTTACATTATTGACGGCGGCATACTTCAGGCGGCTCAGGTGGTTCTGATAGGCCACGTCCCCCAGGTTCATTCCGCTGAAATGAATGCTGAAAATAGTTTTTCCTTTATTCACAATGTCTGTTCCTACCGAAGCATTCACTACCCAGTAATCGCCTGTAGCTGTTTCCGTATTATATCCCGTAAACGGATTGTTTTGTTTAAATGTATAATCGCTTTCAAGACTTACGTATAAATTTTTAAGCATTTTTCCTCTGGGAAGAAAATTGCCCCGCAATTCAGCGATATAGCGGGCCGCCGGTATAAAGGGAACATTTTTAGTCCCGTCAATTTCTTTTGTAAACTGAGCTCTTGTATAAGAAAATGTATTTTCAAAATGCAGCCAGTCCAACGGGTGCGGGTGAATATCCATGTTAAATTCTACTCCGTATAAACGGGCGCTTTGTCCGCCAAACCTGAATACTTCTAATGCTTCGCCGTTATCTATGAGCACGGAATCACCACCATTGTTGTTGGGGACTCTTTCATAAAAAATAAAATTGCTGATATTATTATAGTAAATGCTTGTTCCGAGGGTGACATGCTCCGTATTAATTTCAAGGCCTCCGTCCACCTGTAAACTTGTTTCCGACTTCAGGTTATTGTCTCCAATCTCATAACGGGTCGTTCCTTCATGGGCGCCATTGCTGGCTAATTCCGCTAAACTGGGCGCCCTGAATCCACGGGCTATATTAAGTTTCAGCGTCAGTTCTTTTGAAGCAAGGTAACTTAAGCCCGCACTTCCGGATATGTTCGAGAAATTTTTTGAAAAGGCCGCAAATTTAATATCTGTACCGTTCAGCATTTCCTTGCCGTTAATATGCCTGTTGTCGAACCGGATACCACCGCTTACAGTTAATTTTTCCTTCTGGTATTGCGTAAAAACAAAACCACCTGCATCAAATAAATTATAATCAGGAATCAGCGCTTCCTCTGTTTTATTTTTATTCATTTGCGACATACCTGTCATACCGATGCTGGTTCGCCAATTATTTTTATAGGGCAGGCTGAATTTAAAAGCATAATTAACCGTCTTCAAATCAAAATAGGCATTGGGCGCGGTGATATCATCGGGGTTTCCAAACTCCTGGCGCTGGTTATGCTGAAAGCCCAGTATAACATCTAATTTGCTTCTACCCACATTAAAGCTATTATCACTGGTTACTTTAAAATGCTGAATATGCTGGAAGGGTACTTCGGGTTTTATTTTTTTGAAATCATCCCCCGTAGCGATCGCCTCGGCGCCTCCGGGTAAGGCTTTAATAAACTGACCTGTTGCGCTGTCCCTGGCACCTTCTACCATTCCAATATGCTGATTAAAGTTGGTTACATCCAGATAACTATGTCCCCAACTGCCGCCATATCCAATCATACCGCCAAAATTCTGGTTATAGAATTTGGAATTAAACACATAACCATCGTACTTGTTTTTATAATCTTCTGAACCTTTATAAGATCCGTAAGCATTAAAGCTGAAACCATTTTT
>JAOQAL010000692.1 GCA_025963615.1 Chitinophagaceae bacterium
ATTATGTGACTGATAATTTCAGTTTTCTAACTATAGAAAGAAAATAAAAATGAATTTTAACTATTAGACCGGTACGATATATTTCACATTGCCAATCAATCTAAAAAATAAATATTAACAACCATGAAAAAACAAATTCAGTTTGTTTCAGCCCTTATCCTCTTATTCTTTTTTTATTCCGGAGTATCCGGCCAAGTCAATCTTTCACAATCATTACCTGTAGATCCCAAGGTAAAGATTGGAAAGCTGGCCAATGGCCTTACCTATTATATCCGGAAAAACGCGAAGCCTGAAAATAAGGTAGAATTGAGACTGGCTGTAAATGCAGGTTCCATATTAGAAGACGACGATCAACAGGGCCTGGCACATTTTACAGAACATATGGCTTTTAACGGATCAAAACATTTCCAGAAAAATGAACTCGTAAATTTTCTGCAGGGTATTGGGGTTGAATTTGGCGCCGACCTGAACGCGTATACCGGATTTGATGAAACAGTTTATATTTTACCAATTCCTTTAAGCGATACTGGAAATTTCAGAAAAGGGTTGACGGTGCTCCAGGATTGGGCCAGTGGATTAACCTTTGACAATAAAGAGATCGATGCAGAAAGAGGCGTGGTGCTGGAAGAAAGCCGGCTGGGCAAAGGGGCCGATGACAGGATGTTTCGAAAAATTTATCCTATTCAATATGCCGGTTCAAAATATGCTGAACGCTTGCCGATTGGTAAAGAAGATATTCTTAAACATGCTAAGTATGATGTTGTAAAAAGATTTTACAAGCAGTATTACCGTCCTGACCTGCAGGCGGTGATCATTGTTGGGGATATTGATGTGGCGGCTACTGAAAAATTAGTAAAAGAATATTTTGGCGGCTTAAAGAATCCGGTCAATCCCCGGCCAAGGTCCTATGCCAAAGTACCGGCGAGGCAAAAAAGTCAATCTATTGTTGTAACTGATAAAGAAGCTACCAATTTTTCAGTAGAAGTTGATTATCCGGCGACTGTTTCCAAAACGCAAACCACGGTAGGTGATTACCGTAATAGCCTTGTGAAGAGTTTATTTACCTCCTTGCTGAACCAGCGCCTGCGTGAATTAACACAAAGCGGCAAACCACCCTTCCTGTTTGCGGCTACCGGTTTTAATAGTTATGCGCGGGGCTATGAAGCATTCTCCGCCTATGCGGTGGCCGGCAAAGATGGACCAGATACGGCTTTACATGCCGTATTAACAGAGGTTGAAAGAGTTAAGAAATATGGTTTTACGGAAGCTGAACTGGAAAGAGGCAAGAAACAAATGTTGTCCGGCTTTGAGCAGTTATATAATAACAGGGACAAAACTGAAAGCAGTAATTATGTAGATGAATACGTACGGAGTTTTTTACAGAAAGAACCCATACCAGGCGTTGAAAAAGAATTTCAGTATTACCAGCAATTGTTACCTGGCATCAAACTGCAGGAAGTTAATGCCCTGACCACTCCTCTTAAACAAAATGAAAAATTGTTTGTAAGTCTGCAGGGACCTTCCTCCGGCGATACCAAACTACCGGATAATGCTACGTTACTTGCTAACGCAGAAAAAGCTTTAAGCGCAGCTGTAAAACCATACGAAGAAAAAGCAGTGGCTGCAGAACTCATGAAAACCAAACCGCAGCCTGGTACCATAGTGAGTGAAACAAAGAATGAGCGGCTGGGAACTACCGAACTTACTTTATCCAATGGAGTAAAAGTTACTTTAAAACCTACCGATTTTAAGAATGATGAGATCATCTTAACTTCTTTTCATAAGGGCGGAGTATCCAGTTACCCGGCAGAAGATAAATTAAGCGCCAACTATGCCGCTACGATCGTACAACAGACAGGGATAGGCGATTTTTCTCCGACTGAGCTTCGCAAATTTTTAGCGGGTAAAACTGTGTCCGCAACGCCCCGCATTTCCGGACTGACATCTGGCATCAACGGCAGCAGCAGTGTAAAGGATATTGAAACATTGTTCGAGTTAATACATCTTTATTTTACTGCACCCCGTAAAGATGATGCTTTGTATAATGGCTGGAAAGAAAAACAAAAATCTCAAATGCAGTTTGCACTCGCTGATCCGCAAACAGCATTTATCGATACGTTTTACCAGGCTTTGTTTCAAAAAAATCCATTGGCGCCGGTCATCATTCCAAAACCAGGAGATTTCGACAAGATAAATCCTGACCGCTCGATGGAAATTTATAAAGAACAATTCGGCGATGCCAACGATTTTAATTTTATCCTGGTTGGAAGTTTAGACCTGGAAAAGATAAAACCTTTACTGACTACTTATTTAGGCAGTTTACCTTCCGCAGGAAAACCAGCAGCCTATGTTGATAATGGTGTACGTTCAGTAAAAGGCAATACAGAATTTAATTTTAAAAAAGGGACGGAACCAAAAAGTCTTATTTTATCAGTGTATTCGGGCGAAGTGCCTTACAGCGAAGACCTTGCTTTAAAAACAAGTGCTTTAACTGAAATACTAAA
>JAOQAL010000756.1 GCA_025963615.1 Chitinophagaceae bacterium
GGAAACCTGGCGAATTATTGGGCATTTGCAAAGTCCTGTTTGAAGAACTTCACGCTTTAGGATTTAGTGATCTCAGGAATGCAATGATCAATATCTACCAGGATGATAAAGGGTTCTTTCTGAATTATGATTTTTCCAGGGATCTTAATCCCAGCATCACTAATTTTCCTTCTTATGACTGTCACCCCTTAATTGAAAACGTCACCAGGCAGATCAGAAAAAGCCGTGATGCCTTTGCCAAAATTGTCCTTACCGGCGAAGAATTAGAAAGCTGGAAAGATTTCAGGAAAGAAAATGGGGAACTACCTGATCCGGAATTGGAAAAGAGCTCTGCACTTTACTACTATTTTTATTCTGTTGGAATCGGCGCCGTGGGTATTTCCACTTTCGAACCGGTTACTGGAGAACAACTGGAAATACTGAAACGATTCAGAAATGTATTTGACCTGGCATATCGCCGTTATACCGATATTGAACAGGCAGAAACGCAGACCCGGGAAGCACAAATTGAAGCGGCATTGGAAAGAGTACGCTCAAGAGCCATGTCCATGCAAACTTCAGAAGAATTAAATGCATTGATCGGAATTGTCTTTACTGAATTAACTAAACTTGATCTGGTTCTTACCCGTTGCGTCATTATGATTTATAATCCTGAGACCTATGACGCAAGATGGTGGATGGCTAATTCTGAAGCTCCGGAAGAACCAATGAATTTTTTGGTGAAATATCATGAGCTGCCACCTAACCTGGCTTATTTCAAAGGATGGCAGGAACGGGTATTAAGATGGCAATACATTTTAGAAGGAATAGTCAAAAAAGAATGGGATGATTTTATTTTTTCGGAAACAGAATTGTCTCTGCTACCTGATTTCGTAATAGCAGGTATGAAGGCACCTCGCCGGGTATATTTAAATGCATCATTCAATAATTTTGGCAATTTGACTTTAGCAGGTCTTGAACCCCTGTCAAATGAACATTTTGACATTTTGCTTCGCTTCGCTAAAGTTTTTGATTTAACATATACCCGCTTCAATGATTTGAAACAGGCTGAAGCGCAGGCAAAGGAAGCACAAATAGAACTGGCATTGGAAAGAGTTCGGGCAAGAACAATGGCGATGCAAAAGAGCAGTGAACTTAGGGAAGTAGCTGCTGTAGTGTTTGAACAAATGGGACAATTTGATTTTGATGCCTTTATGTCTCTGATTGTTCTTCACGATAAAGCAACCCGTGATTATGAATGTTGGATGCCAGCCCATATACAGACGGTGCTTCCTCATAATTACCGGGTTCCTTATTTTGATCATCCGTTTCACAAATTATTTATTGATTCCCTCCAGGAAGGTATCCCTTACAAAGTCCTGGAACTTTCAGGGGAAACCAAGAGAACTTATGACGAATTGTTTTTTACTCTTACAGACTTTAAAAATATTCCTGAATCAGCTAAGCAAATGATGACTGAAACAGGAGGTTGCAGCATTTCTTCCGCCTATATGAATTATGGTTCAATTGAGGCAATAGGAGCTGAACCGCTTTCCAAAGACAATGCAACGATTCTTCAGCGTTTCGCAAAAGTTTTTGAACAGACTTATACAAGATTCCTCGACCTCCAAAAAGCCGAAGCACAAACAAGAGAAGCACAGAGGGAAGCAGCGTTGGAAAGAGTACGTGCCAAAACCATGGCTATGCATAACAGCGATGATGTAGGCACAGCAACAGCAACTATGTTTACTGAACTGGAAAAACTGGGTATCGAAAATTTGCGTGGTGGCATTACCAATATCCGTCATGATCAAACCCAGGAAGTCTGGTCTGTAAATAATATGATTGATGGAAAACTGGTAAGTGGCCTTGGCATATTCGACATGAATGCCCATGTTTTTTGGAAGCTTCTATATAAAGGATGGGAGAATAAAGAAGATTTCCTTTACTACCACCTGGCCGGTAAGGAAAAAGAAGATTACATTAAAATATTAAACACATTGCCGAACTACCTGGCGGAGCCGATTCATGAATTTCCAGATGTTAGTATTCAAGTCTATTATTTTGGAGAGGGGGCCGTGTGGATGTTTTCTTTGCAGCCGCACTCGGAAGGAGATAAGCAGCTAATGAAGCGTTTCACTTCTGTTTTCTCCCTCACGTTCCGAAGGTACCAGGATTTAAAGAAAGCCGAAGCACAACTAAGAGAAACGCAAATAGAAGCCGCATTGGAAAGAGTGAGAAGCCGTACGATGGCCATGCAAAAAAGTGAGGAGCTCGCAGAAACGGCTGCTGTGGTATTCAAACAAATGATTGACTTGGGAATTTCACCAAACCGCCTGTACATCAGTATAATTCATGATGACAGCGGCGACCTGGAATTCTGGATAACGGATGAAGACGGAAATAAAGTCAGCAATAAATATATTGTAAATGTAAACAACAACATTTCTATTAAGAAAATGTTTGAAGGATGGGCTGCAAATAAAAAATCCCTCGTAATAGATATGCAGGGAGATCAATTGACGGACTGGCTTACCTATTGGAACAAAGAATTTCAGGTGCCTTTCAAACAGGGCCCTGAACAAAAACGCAGAATACAAAACATCGCCTATTTCTCCAAAGGCTTTATAGCGATCGCTTCACCTGATGACCAGCCGGTAGAAACAACTTTGCTGCTCGACCGTTTTGCAAAAGTATTTGATCTTACTTATACACGATTCAATGATCTGCAACAGGCTGAAGCGCAGGCACGGGAAGCAAACATAGAAGCAGCTCTCGAAAAAGTTCGTGGTAAGGCGATGGCTATGCATGACAGTAAAGACCTTTCTTCCACAGCAAGCATGGTGTTTACCGAGTTGAGAAAATTGCGCATTAGACCGATACGCTGTGGGGTGGGTCTTCTCAATAAAGAATCCCGAAAAGCACAATTATATTCTGCTACATCATCGGTTGAAGGCGATAGCCTTGCCTTGGTAGGGTGGGTCATATTATCTGGACATCCTGTATTGGAAAATATTTACGATGCCTGGCTAAAAAAAGAAGATTATTTTCCTCTGTTGACTGGTGAGCAACTCAGATCCTATTACGAGTTGCTTTTATCGGGATTGTCAGTTCCTTCTGTTCCCGATGGGCAGTCAGGAGAAAAACAATATGGTCATTTCCTTCCTGTGTCGGTTGGTTGTCTGTATGCCTGGTCTGAAAATCCTTATAATGATACGGAGATAAAAATTTTAAACCGCTTTGCTTCCATCGTTGATCTTACGTTCAGAAGATATATTGAATTACAAAAATCAGAAGCCAATACCAAGGAAGCCGTAAGGCAGGCATCACTGGATCGCGTACGGGCCGAGATAGCCTCTATGCGTACCACTCGCGATCTGGAAAAAATCACTCCATTGATTTGGAATGAACTCACTACACTGGGTGTTCCCTTTAACCGTTGCGGTGTTTTTATTATGGATGATACGCAGGAAATCATTCATACTTTCCTTTCTACACCGGAAGGGAAAGCTATTGCTGCATTCCATATGCCCTACACGACACCTGGGAACATTTCACGGGTATTAGCTCATTGGAGGATTAAAAGGAATTATATCGATCATTGGAATGAAGCAGTCTTTGCTGAATTTGCCGGCACCCTGGTAAAACAAGGCGCGCTGACTTCACCCGACCTCTATTTGCAAACAATTCCTGCTGGCGGTTTTCATCTGCATTTTCTTCCTTTTTTACAGGGTATGCTGTACGTAGGCAATACAACAAGGTTGGGTGACGATGAAATTAAATTGATCCGGTCAGTTGCAGATGCTTTCTCCACAGCCTATGCCCGCTATGAAGACTTCAATAAACTTGAATCGGCCAAATTACAAATAGAAAAAACCCTGGTTGATTTAAAGCAAGCCCAGGCACAATTGGTACAATCCGAAAAAATGGCTTCGCTGGGTGAACTTACCGCGGGCATCGCCCATGAAATTCAAAACCCACTCAACTTCGTTAATAATTTTTCAGATGTAAATACAGAATTAATTGAAGAATTGAAAAATGAATTGAAACAAGGAAATAACGACGAAGTAATCGCGATAGCGAACGACATCAAAGCAAACGAAGAAAAAATCAATCATCATGGTAAACGTGCCGATGCCATTGTAAAAGGCATGCTGCAACATAGCCGCAGCAACAGCAGTATAAAAGAACCTGCCAATATCAATGCGCTGGCTGATGAGTACCTGCGCCTCTCCTATCACGGTTTTCGTGCAAAAGATAAATTGTTTAACACAGCCATTCAAACTGATTTCGACAATACCATTAATAAAATAGATATAATCGCACAAGATATTGCAAGGGTTTTGTTGAATCTTTACAACAATGCGTTTTATGCGGTGAATGAAAAAAAGAGAAGCGGCCTCCTGGCGCCCCAAGGGGGAAATGAAAACTTCCAAAATGTTTATGAGCCAAGTGTTTCAGTTGGCACAAAAAAGATAGGCGATCATGTTTTGATTACGGTGAAAGATAATGGCAACGGCATTCCTGAAAAGATAGTTGATAAAATCTTTCAGCCATTTTTTACTACGAAGCCGACCGGCCAGGGAACCGGGTTGGGTTTGTCGCTAAGCTATGACATTGTCAAAGCGCATGGGGGAAAAATAAAAGTAACAACGAAAGAAGAAGAAGGAACGGAGTTTATTATACAATTGCCAACTTATTGATAAAAATGAAAACTTGTACCCGAATAACATTGTTCTTGTTAGTACCCGCATTCATTCATGCACAGCAAAGCGTAGCCGACAGCCTGAGAAAAGTTTTAAATAACGCAATTAGCGATTCCATGCGTTATGCCGCGGACAAAGAACTTTATAATTATTATGAAGAGTTAAACAGGGATTCTGCTCTTTATTATGCTGAGCAGAATTTAATGTTGGCCAGGAAAAATAATAAAAAACTTATTGAGGTATTCGCCCTGGATATTAAAGGCTATCAGTTGTTGCACCTGGGGCGGTATTCAGAATCCCTGCAATGCCTGCTTCAGGCATTTAGAATTGCTGAAGAACCTGAAAATGATAAGGAAGAAACCTGGAGACTTTCCACACAGCCTTCGCCCGGCAAAAACAGGCTTCTAATGCTCGCCATAACACACCACATGTTTGGTATCCTGATGTGGCAAACAAAAAATAGCGAGCAGGAGATTTTCCATTTCAAAGAGGCCAGGAGAATTGCCGGTGAAATCGGTAACCAATTTCGTTTGCTGCTTGCGAATATGAATCTTGGAAACAGCTATTTAACAATTAACCAAACTGACTCTTCCTTTTTTTATGCCAAGGAGGCTGAGCGTATTGCATTACAGACCGGAATGAAAAAATATCTTGGCCAAATCTTTTCCATCTTAGGAGAGATCTGCCTGAACCGGGGAGACAAATTATCAGCAAAGCGATATTTTAACCAGGGCGTTCAAACTTCAATAGACCAAAACAACCTGAGCAGCCTGAGCAGAAATTATTTACGGCTGATACGATATTACCTGCTGGAAGGGCAAAAAGATTCATCCCTTAAATATGCATTAAAACATCTGCGGA
>JAOQAL010000767.1 GCA_025963615.1 Chitinophagaceae bacterium
GAAAAATATTTCTTCTGAAAAAACCGGTACGGATTCCACCCAACAGGAAAAATGGCTGGCAGAAGACAGGCTGCGTTATTTCGACGTTGTCCGTTCCCGTAAAAATGAAACAGATAAAAAACTCGTGTGGCAGAAAAGTTTCTCAAAACAAAATAACATACACATCATTTCAACGGAAGGGAAAAAGATCTTTAATTTGACTATCAGCCCCGATGGCAGGTATATAAGTTATGGGCTTGACAAAGAGGCCACCAATGTAAAAAGCACCATCGTCCCCGCCTATATTACACAGAGTGGATTTACCGAAGACATTCCTGCAAGAGACAAAGTAGGTTCCCCGCAAAGTGCGCATGAATTTTATATTTATGACCGGCAGGTAGATACGTTACTATCGGTAAAAACAGACTCGATTCCGGGTATAAGGGATTTGCCAGATGACCTTAAAGACTATCCAAAAAGATTGGAAGAACAGGCCAAGGACCCGCCGTTACGAAAGGTAACTATCTATGGCCCCTATTGGTCACCGAAAGCAAAGTATGCTGTTGCGGATATACGTTCAGACGATAATAAAGACCGTTGGATTATGTTATTAAACACCGCAACAGGCAAGTTAAAATTATTAGACCATCAGCATGACAATGCCTGGATTGGCGGCCCGGGTACCGGCAATTTTGGTGAAAGCAATACCGGGTGGATCGCTGAAAACGAATTTTGGTTTCAATCGGAAGCAACGGGCTATTCGCACCTTTACAGTATTAACATAGAAACCCGGGTCAAAAAAAGTTTTACTTCCGGCAATTATGAAGTGCAGCAGGTTACCTTATCCGCTGATAAGAAATATTTCTATATCACAACGAATGAAGTAGATCCCGGCGAGCAACAGTTCTACCGGTTAGGAATAAATAATAATAAAAAAGAGCGTATCACTACCCTGACCGGGGCAAACCAGGTTTCTATTTCACCCGATGAGAAATTTATTTCCATACTTTATTCTTATTCAAACAAGCCCTGGGAGTTGTATTTACAGGAAAACAAGCCCGGTGGAAAAACAGAACAAATAACCCATATGGCGCTGAGTAATGAATTCAAATCATATCAATGGCGCGATCCGGAACTGATCACTTTCAATTCCCGGGATGGATCCACCGTGCATGCAAGATTATATAAACCCATTAAACAGGATCCCGATAAACCAGCGGTAATATTTGTTCATGGTGCCGGCTATTTACAAAATGCACATAAATGGTGGAGTTATTACTACCACGAATTTATGTTCAATAATTTACTCGCCGATAAGGGATATTATGTTATTGACATTGATTATCGCGGCAGCGCTGGATATGGCAGGGATTGGCGGACCGGTATTTATCGTCACATGGGTGGAAAAGATCTGGAAGACAATGTAGATGCCGCGAATTACCTCGTAAAGAATTTTGAAGTGAATCCCAGCCATATCGGACTTTATGGCGGTTCGTATGGCGGATTTATAACACTGATGGGCTTGTTTACAACGCCGGCTGTCTTTGCCGCGGGAGCTGCGCTGCGTCCCGTAACCAACTGGGCGAATTATAATCATGGTTACACTTCCAACATTCTGAATGAACCATTTGCCGATAGTCTTTCTTATCGTAAAAGTTCTCCGCTCTATTTTGCAGAGGGCCTGAAAGGACATTTATTAATCTGTCATGGAATGGTAGACGTAAATGTTCATTTCCAGGATGCAGTGGAACTAACACAAAGACTGATTGAATTAGGTAAAGATAATTGGGAACTGGCAACCTATCCCATGGAGGATCATGGATTCCTTGAACCCAGTAGCTGGACTGATGAGTACAAAAGAATATTGAAATTATTTGAGAATGTATTAAGGCCGTCCTCACATAAAGAATAAACAGTAGTATTACCGGCAGATAACTAAAAAGAATACCCGTCAAAACAAAAAACCTCTTTAATCCCTATATTTGTGACCTAACAAATAGGTTATGGCCAAGCAAGTTGAAGATTTTGATGCTAACCTGGCTGGTGAGGAAGGTAAAACAGAGGAAACTAAAAGCCGGTGGTTCAAAAGAATCAAAAAAGGAATCCTTACAACAACTTCGGAGAAAAAAGAAACTCCGGAAGGATTATGGACTAAATGCCCGGAATGCGGCTATATATGCACGGTATCGGAACTTAGGGAAAGTCTTTTTGTTTGCCCTAAATGCAATTATCATCACCGGATTGGCAGCGAAGAATATTACGAGATACTTTTTGATGATAACAAATACGAAGAGCTTTTTGAAACAATTCGTAGCAAGGATTTTTTAGGCTTTACTGATTTAAAGCCTTATCATAAACGCCTGGAAGAAATCTGGAGTAAAACCAACCTTAAAGACTCTATGCGGGTGTCTGTTGGTAAAGTAAACGGGCATGATATTGTAATTGCTTGTATGGATTTTGAATTTATCGGCGGTAGTCTCGGAAGCGTAATGGGTGAAAAATTTGCCCGGGCCGTTGACTATTGCATAGAACATAAATTGCCCTACATGGTGATCAGTAAAAGTGGAGGCGCCCGGATGATGGAAAGCGCTTTTTCCCTGATGCAGCTGGCAAAAACAAGCGGTAAACTTTCTCAATTAAGCGATGCCAGGCTTCCCTATATTTCTTTATTGACGGATCCTACTTTCGGTGGTATTTCCGCTTCATTTGGTATGCTTGGCGATCTGAATATTGCAGAACCGGGAGCGTTGATTGGCTTTGCGGGGCCCAGAGTTATTAAAGAAACCATCAAGAAGGATCTTCCGGAAGGCTTTCAACGCAGTGAATTTCTTCTTGAACATGGGTTCCTTGATTTTATTGTACAAAGAAAAGACCTCAAAGATAAACTGGCGACCCTGCTGAAATTATTTAAAAACTAAACCCGTAAAAATAATTAATTGATAAGAGGTATTTTTGCCTCTTATTTTTTTGCATGATAGAAATCAGAAACCGTTCCGCGTATCACGAATACTTCATCGACACAAAATATGTGGCAGGCATTGTGCTGCTTGGTACCGAAGTAAAATCGTTACGGGAGGGTAAGGCAAGTTTTAATGATAGTTTTTGCTTTATTCACCAGGGTGAAATTTGGATAAGAAGTCTTAATATAGCACAATATTCCCATGGCACAATGAATAATCATGACCCGTTGAGAGAAAGAAAATTGCTTCTGCAAAAAAGAGAAATTAAAAAAATTGAATCGAAACTGAAAGAAAAAGGCTACACCGTCGTTCCGCTCCGTATCTTTCTAAATGAAAAAAACCTGGTAAAGGTCGAATTTGGCCTGGCGAAAGGCAAGAAACTGCACGATAAAAGAGAATCTATCAGGCAAAAAGACGTGGAACGGGAAATGAAACGCCATTTGAAGTAATTTTTATTCTTTTACAGCGTTTATCAGAGTACGGTTTTTGCGCCTGAAACTGACATGAAAAAGATCATCCTCCTCCCTTTTGTATTGTTTTCCTTCTGCAGCTTTTCACAAACGGTTGCCGGTTACTGGTATGGGAATGCAAATGTTAAAAGTAAAAGCTCGGCCAATAACTACCTTGTCGAACTGATACTGAAGCAAAATAAGACACAGGTCAAAGGTGTCATTAATTATTATTTCAAAAATACCTTTCGCAGCCTCACCGTCAATGGTAATTATAATTCGATGTCACGGCAATTGACATTATTTAATATTCCTGTTACGTATCATGGTTCCCTGGCGAGTATGGAAGTTGACTGTATGATGAATATGGCTGCCACGCTCCGGGTGTCAAAAGATGAAGCAAGGCTGGTTGGATTTTTCCAGGGCAAAACCGAATACCAGTTTACCTGTGCCGATATTAATTTTAATCTAAAGCGTGATGCCGATGCCAGTAAAACGGATTCCATTTTAAATGCTATCAGGTTGTACAAAGAAGAATACCAGGTGTGGAAACCATCCGCTTCTGATACCCTGCCATCGATAAACCTGGTGCAGCGGAAAGTAGTGAATTATGTAATCGAGAACCAGTTTAAAGAAAGAGAGAATGTTGTGGCTGAAGAAATTACTGTTGATTCGGACTCATTGAAAGTGGACTTTTATGATAACGGCGAAATAGACGGTGATTCTATTTCTGTTTTCTTCAATAATCAATTAATGGCATTTAACCGGAGAATAAGTACCCGCTCAGTTCATATAGATCTTGTACTCGACCATACGAAAGAAGTAAATGAGTTAAGCATGTTTGCGGATAATCTTGGTTCCATTCCGCCCAATACAGCCTTGATGCTGATACACGATGGTAAAAAACGGTATGAAGTTCGTTTATCCAGTAATTTTGAAAAGAATGCCGTAGTAAAAATCAGGAGAAAGAAAGGGTGATTTCAGGTTCTACTCAAACAAATTAAATAGCCCACAGGAGCCTGTTCCCGCTAAAACGGATATACACATGGCGGCTGATTCTTCAATAAAACTTAAAAAACGGTAAGAAAGTTTTC
>JAOQAL010000768.1 GCA_025963615.1 Chitinophagaceae bacterium
CAAAACTTTCCAATACACTAGGTTTTATTACGCTGTTCCTGATGACGCTGGCTGCTGTTGCCTTGATCTGGTTCCTGTTTAAATAATCACAACAAGAGGTGTTAGATAAATTCCCTCTTTAAAATAAACAGTTCAGCTCATTTTGAAAAGTCATAATACAAGGCCGCGGCGCCGAGGATGCCGCTATTTTCCAGCTCGGATATTTCTATCTGGAGACGTGCTAAGGATTTCGTAAAAGCGAAAGTATTGATACGTTGCCACATGTTTTCCTGGAAAAATGGATAGGCAAAACGCACCGAGCCTCCGAAAATAATGAGTGATGGATCATACGTGTACATGACCATTTTTATAGCATTGCCGAGGTGCTCACCCATTTCTCCATACCATTGCAGGGCCTGGGCATCGCCCATTTTTGCTTTTTGGAAAACAACTTCCCCATCGGTTTGATATACATTCTGGAAATACTGACCACTGCAATAATATTCATAACAATGATCAAGGTAATCAACCATACCAAACTCCCCGGCGCCACAATTAGGGCCGGAAAACAAATGCTGATGGATGATGATGCCGGCGCCAAGGCCTGTGCCAATCGTTAACCCTATCATGGAATCAGTTCCTTTGCCTTTCCCGAAATAGTATTCCCCCAATGCAAAACAGTTGGCATCGTTATTGACCAGTACAGGGATTTTATATCTTTCTTCCAGCCATTTTTTTAAAGGCACCTCTTTCCAGGAAGGGATATACTGCACATCATACACAATGCCCGGCGCTATATCCACAACACCCGGAACACCGATACCAATGGCCGTTACGGATTCATCTATTAATTGATCCACAATATTGAAGACGTCCTGTAATACTTCTGCCACAGAACCATTGCTGTTGATGCGGCTGGAAATTATTTTTGAAATACTATTTTCATTTACGTGGCCGGCCCGGATATTGGTAGCTCCCAGGTCAATGCCGATTATTTTTTTGTTGTTCATGCTTTTACTACTTAATAAAAGTTAATCGTTTGGTAGTTGAGGAATAGGATTACAGAGCGTGCAACGTGACCCGATGGCTATCGGGTCACACAACTGGCAAGGAAAAAAATTGTTATGGCTGCCTATATCATTTTTTGCTGTTAGCTTTCTTTTTAAATAGATCAAGAAAATACGTTTCGGAAGCGGCATTATTGACCAGTGGTTTCGCCCAGATGCCCATACTGAATAAATAGCCCAGTGTTAAATACAGCAGGAGCATGGCTGCTTTTAAACCAACCGAATCGGAAAGGGCGCCGATAATTAATGGTACAACGGCACCACCAACAATGCCGGTGCAAAGTATGCCCGCTAAGGTACCATGATGGGTGGATACGGAATTTAATCCTAATGAAATAACAATGGACCACATCACAGACGCGAAGAAACCGCAGAGTGGAAATGCTACTAACGCAGCCTGGACTGAGCCGAATAAAGCGACTGTAAGACTGATCATGGCGCCGGCAACAAAAATGCATAAGATTTTGCGACCGTCAAACATTTTCAACAGTACAAGCCCCAGGAGGCAACCCACTGTCATTAATCCCCAGAACCACGAAACGGTGGATGCGCCAACTGTTTCGGGACTTTGGCCATGATACAACTGCAGGAATTTTGATATCCAGTTAGCAATGCCCTGCTCGGTGCCTACATAAGCAAAGGTTCCAAAAAAGAAAAGAAGGGTGTAACGGTTCTTCAACAGTTCTTTGAAATTGGCAAACGTGCCGATCTTTTCATCGTCCTGGAGTTTAACCTTTGGAAATTTTATGACCCATATTACCAGTATCATCAGCAATACCACAACTGCGAATACCCAGTACAGTGAAACCCATTCAAGCCTGGCCGGAACCAGTTTATTGAGTAAATCAAGTAAAACATTGCTTTTCGATGTATGTATATTCTGAACAAGATAACTGTATAGCAAAGGACTGAGAAAAGATGCCAGGCCAAAAAAAACCTGCGCCAGCACGGAATTGAATGCGAAATGTTCTTCCCCACCCGCAGTGCGCAGCAGAGGATTGATAACAACCTGCAGCATCGCCATCCCCAATCCTATAATGAACAGTGACAATAAAGCAATAGAAAAGCTCGTAAAAAAAACGAACAGGATCGCTCCGCCAAAGGCAAGGATAAAGGAAAGGATCAGCACGAATTTCTCACTGTACTTTTCGATCAGTATCCCCGCGGGGATAGACATAATGCCGTAAGCAACAAAAAAAGAAAAAGGCAGGAATCCCGCCAGACCAAGACTCAGGTGAAAGCTGTCAATAATATCCGGTACCAGGGGACCTAGAATATTGGTAAGAAATGATATCACAAAGAAGATCAGGAATACCAGGCCAACAATAAAAGGTTGCTTTTTACTTTTCATGATGTAGCGATTGCCGTTAGTTTATGAGTAAAACTATTGGAGATTTTACAGATTACAAACTCGTTTTTCATACTTACCATACAGACCGGGTAAGATACTATCAGGACATCCGTTATTTTTAATGAGAGGGATCAGAAATCGATAGCCGGAAATTGAGTAGGTTGCGTGAAGGAATTCAAAACTTCAACTTGGTTGTCATGAAAAAATTCATTTTTTG
>JAOQAL010000798.1 GCA_025963615.1 Chitinophagaceae bacterium
CAATTGATTATTACCATTGTTTAAGATCTTGGGAATATGAATATTTACACTTGGTTGTAATTGCCAGTTGTCATTTTTCTTTCCACTATCAGTCGTTGAATCACCTGTTCTGCATAATCATAATAGCATATTTTATCGCGCTCATCGTATAGAATGATCAATCCATAAGCCGGTGGCCGCCGGCAGAGATAATTTAGACGGGAAGTATCAAACTGTCTGGTAATATATTCTTGCTCGTCAATCCGGATCGTTTTTAATACAGATAAGCTTTTGATCTGTATAGGGAACTTTTTTCCTGATGCTTCGACTGAATCTATGATTGGTTCGACTTCCAGACCGCAACCATAATCCGGGAATTCTTCCCTGCTTGTAAATCCATCCTTCTTTGAAATCCTGTGGAAAAACTGCGATAGTTTATTGGATGGAATTTCTTAGCTTTTACCCGGAAATAGAATTCCGGTCTTTCATAAATTAGGATCCGCTCTCCGTGAACAGGTTAATCGTGAATGTTGCTTAGGTTAATATTTATGTTGTTTAGTTCTGTGGACAAATGACGACTTGTGTTATACCCTTTCTGAGTTAGTTATACAATTATCTTTAAAATAAAACCGCACGTTTATGAGTAAATCCTATTCGCTCCTAGTCACAGGTCTGGTATTCGCTGCCATCTGTTTTACCCGATGTTCAAACAGCAAAACCGACGAACCGGCAACTACATCAACTACTGAAGCAGCAAAACCCAATTTCGGAGGTTATGAAACCCAGGTTCAATGGGGCGAACACCTCGTTACTATTGCAGGTTGCAATGATTGCCATACCCCCAAGAAAATGACACCCATGGGGCCAGTAGATGACAGCACATTAATGTTATCGGGGCATCCTGAAAAGTTACCTGCACCAGAAGTTGATAGGAAGACAATGGAAAGCAAGGGATTGGTAGTTACAGCAGATTTTACTGCATGGATCGGCCCCTGGGGTATTACTTATTCAGCTAATCTGACACCTGATGGAACAGGCTTAGGCAATTGGAAGGAAGATCAGTTTATTTATGCTGTAAAGAGTAGTACCAGTAAAGGACTTGCTGGTGGAAGGCCACTTTTGCCACCCATGTCCATGATGCCGGTTAAACATATGACTGATGATGAATTGAAGGCGATTTTTGCCTATCTGAAAACCATTAAACCAATAAAAAATAACTCCGTTCAACCAACTCCCCCGGTGTCAGCCGGCAAATAATAATCACGAATTTCAATTAAATAGTCATTGATCCTTGCATATCGAAGCTGCCGATCTAATTCGATTTTGCTTCAAGTCGCAGGTCAGTCAAGGCTTTGGCTAATGCAGAACCCGAAACCAATGGTTTTATTACCAATAATTCCGGTTTGGTAGTCCCGACAGGATAATAAATTGATCTATATATGAATGGGTTTCAATCAATTAAAAAAAATAGGGGCGTTTCGAGGGGCGAAAGTAGAAAATATTTAAAGCCTGCTTATTTTTAATAATAATCTATAAGTTCCATTTCGGGTCTCTCATTAAGTTGCAACTCTTATAATTAGCTTAATTATAAAGAGTTTTTATTTAAAGGCACGTTATATGTGCGATTTCAAAAATTCTTTTTTCACAATTATTCATAAGCCAATTTGAAATATTCCCTCAGTTAAAGATTTTTTCATATAAACTATAAAATATTCCATAGGGTTGCCCGTCCTTTTTGATCCACCCCAAAAAAGAATATTTGCCGGGAGAGTTATTTAGTATTTTACTGAAACAAATTGTAATAGTAGCCAAACTTTGGTATACACTGACTATTGATGCTTACGAAGAGCTATTTTACAAAGACTACCATTTAATTAAGGATTTCATGACTCGCTTTGATCAACTGGAGTACGGCAATTATGATAAGTTCGAATTCAGCTTTGACGGCATATAACCAGCGCACCGGGGCGTAAATAAGTCAGATAATATTTCCCGCCCGCACAAAGACCTAAAGTTGCTGTCCTTCTAAACCGGACGCTTTGTAGCCCCCAAGGGTTGAAGACTCGAACCGGATTCTACAAGATTTGAGGGAATTGAGTGAATTACCGGATAATTCCGGACCTTAATGGGTAATAAAAAGTTCGAGGCTATAACCGCTGGTAGAGCCTGCTTTCACTTTAAGCAGGATAAGGTGAACAATCTTGAAAAGAATCCAAAAACAAATATCTGTGTGACTTTTGTCACACTTTTTTTTGCTCTTTATCATTTCTTGCAGCCTTCATTTGATACAATTTGGTGTCCTAAAAACTTAAGCTATGGCACGCACAGAACATAAGTAACCGTAGCGGGAATCAAAAGAGAAATGTATTTAGCTGAATTTATTACCTGTGGAATGACTGGGTTGCTGAAAAAATATTGGGCAAGCGGAATCGATACTAGCGTGAATATTGATTGCTTCACTAGCCATGTCAAAAAACGTAATCATACCTGCTTAATTCATCGTGACCTTTGCCACCGCAATTTTCGACTTGCCGAACATGCGGTCATCTTTTCCGATAATATACATATCCTCGCCAATAACCGATCCGAGCCGCGGCATAGAAGTGGGCACATCCGCATTAGTAAAAAACATTCGCCTTTCAGCTTTGCCATCTGCTACATCAACTTTTATGATAAAACAGTCTGATTTTCCAAAATGACGGACAGATTTGATTTTTTGACCTGGCTGTGTAACAGTCGCATTCCTGGGATTGTCATTAAATAGGATTTGGATGGCATTGTTGGTTTGTAGCGTTCCGAAGCCTGCATAAAACGGCCTGTTCGACGGATCGAAGTATCCAGGAAATCCGAATCCAGTGCTATAGCCAATCTGGATCACTTCGCGCTGTGCTTTCGGTAATACCCGCATCCAGCCGATGTTGCCGGCTTTATCAATCTTGCACATCAGCAAATCACCACATTCATAAACGGAATAGGTGGTACTGGTCCAGCGAGCCGGCGAAGTACCTGTTCCGGAGGCATAAGATCGCAGGGTATAAATATAGTGGTGATATTTTTCCGCAACGACAATAAGCCCGTCGTCGTTGGTATAAAATATATTCTGAAACCGCATATATTTTGAAAAGGCGTCTCCTTCGTCTATTATTTTATCCAATCTTTCCCTCTCTTTTCTTTCTGCTCTGCTTTCTTTTTCATCCGATTCTTCATCCGATGGATCCGGGTCGCCGGTTAATAAGGAATGGTTTATTTGTTTTTCACTTGTAGTGATCACCTCTCCGGAAACAGGATTAATGCGTTGTACAAGCATGCCGTCTATGGTTTTGCCTCTTCGCTGGTTGCTAAAAAATGCGGCCAGTACAACATCGTTGTTTTTTTCCTGTACAAGCTTTGTGCTATTCAGCCATCTGCCATTTACATTCGTGTTTATTTCCTTTTGCTGTTTTCCTTTTTCATCATAGAGACGTATGTTATAGTTAGCGAAGTCGAGAAATTTGTCTTTTTTCTTTTTTCCTTCCTGGTATTCATAAATTCTGCCTACCAGGATTTTTTTTTTGTTGAGCGTGTAAAGGACATCTTCGAGCTGAAACGTCTTCGGGTCAAATTCATTTGTAATGGTTACAGGCTTCGCAGTAGGTTTGAGCGTCTTATCAAACTCCTGTATAGTATATTCATTTTTTTCCCGGCCTTCTATAGAACTTATAACAACCATTTTTGAGCTGTCGGCATTGAGGGCAAGTTTGAAATTGATATCATCTTTCTTTTCCTCTTTTTGGAAACTGGTGATCATTATCCAGTCACCTGATAGCTCACCAGAATTTTTATTCACTTCAGCTCCGAAAATAGTAAGCGTTTTTTCTCTTTTCTCATAATCGGATGCAAACACGAACATGCGGTCCTGGACAACAAAAAATTGCACAAACTCTTTTCCTTTTAATTCCCGGTTAAAATCGCTCCGGTATAGTTCTGTAAGATTTTTATCGAGTTTGACGAGCGTAGCCGAAGCACGTGTAGTGCCGCCGATCACGAAATAACTTCTCACAGCAAGATGACCTTCCTGCAGGTAGACGCCACTTTTATCGGCATAAATAACTTCAAGATCAGTGCTGCCTCTGCGGAGCCTGAATTCGTCGCCCCATGTAATCTTAGATTTTTGCGAAAAGGTGGAGAGGCTAAGCAAGGCGGCAGCCATTAAAAGATTCCATTTCATAGGTATGAACAATGATTTAGTTAAGGCGGTAATAATAGTAAAATTTATTGACAAGAAGGAATCTTCCGGCGTGATGGATTCGGTTTGGACTGAATCTATGGCTTATCGCATTCCAAACATTGCAGCTACAATCGAAGAACTCTATAAAAAGATTTGTACCATCAAATAAGCGAAATCGAAATTTCGACGCTGATTAATTTCAACAGGGAATTGTACACAGCCTGCATGTGGTTTGTATTCACCGCAAAGGATTATTTACTGGATAGCGACCAATCGGCGTACCTTGATGAGTTGCACGGGTTTATACGATTGCTACCTGTCCCCCGGAGGGTCTTGCCAAAAAAAAGTCAGGCGAAATGATGTTTTGTCTAATGAAAAGACCTAAATATGCAATATATAGACCGGCTTTCTGATACTCTATCCCTCACTCCGAGTTCCTGTTTGAATTTGTAACAAATCCGTTGGTAGCAAAAATAGTTCGCGTAAATGATTACCTGTTGAGGTAATCTAACGACTCATGTATAGCTCTAAATGGAAATTATGCATAAAAAGACTTTACTGATCAAAATTGGACCCTGGCCGGTGTGCAAAAGCTTTTTCATTTTAATTGCGGCTTTATTGTTGCAATCGGCTAATGCACAGCCGCCCTCCTTGTCAGCCGCTGTTAAAAGCAATAATATCCAGGCAGTAAAATTATTGCTCGAAAGAGGAGCCGATCCAAACGCATACGACGACGACAGTGATAACGTCCTGATAAATGCAGCCTTATATTCTTCTACAGACTGTATGAAATTATTACTGGAGAAAAATGCAAATCCCAATCTGAAAAATAAATTAGGCCAAACGGCATTGATGTATTGTGCCCATGAAATGGATAAAATGAAATTGCTGCTTCAGTACGGTGCCGATATAAATGCAAAATCCAAATCCAACAATACGCCGCTGCTGATTGCCTGTACGGGAAATGGACAGTATGAGAATATAAAATTCTTAATTGAAAATGGCGCTGATCCATTGGCAAAAAACTACAGTAAGGAGACCTCGTTAATGCGGGCGGCACAATATGGTGATACGATGACCATTCATTTGTTGATCAGTAAAGGACTCTCGGTGGACGAAAATGCGTGGAGCTTCACGGCAATGATGGTTGCCACCCGGATGGCGAACTGGCCAGCAGTTTTATGTTTATTGGATAATGGCGCTGATCCGAATATCCGGGACATGTACAATATGCCACCCGTATTGTGGGCCGCACAAATGAATAGTATAGAGGTCGTAAAAGCGATGCTTAAGAAAATAAAAGACATAAACACAGTTGATAGCCTGGCGGGCATGACGCCACTGATGTGGGCAACATACAACGAACACGATAACCCAGAGATCATCCAGGCTTTCCTGGATAAAGGTGCATTGGTCAATATAAAGGCAAAAGATGGCTCTACCGCACTTTCCTGGGCGATGAAAAAAGGGAATACGGCAACCGTGACATTACTAAAAAAAGCAGGCGCACAATAACATCCAAAATTCAACTACAAAAAATCAATCATGAAAAAATATCTATTGGCGGGCTGCATCTTGATTTCCCTGTTTGCGTTCAGAAATAATGCCTGGGATAAAAATAGATCGGCGGAAATCAAAACGGCCATTAGCAAAAGCCTCTCATTATTGCAAAGCAGTAGTCATATATTTTTGATAAACGCCCCGGTTGTTGCCACTTGTCATTCCTGCCACAATAATGCATTGAGTCTCGTCACGTTTTCGATAGCAAAAGAGAATGGATTCTCTGTTAGTGATACGATCATAAAGGAAGCCATTGATAGTACAATGAACTGGTGGAATTCGGAAATCTACCAACAGGCCCTTCCGGAAAATGATGACCCCATTGCTACTGTTATGTTTGGTAACTATGATCTGTGGGGTTTATCAGCCATTGGATACAAGAGCAACAAATCTGTTGAGCTGCTAGCCCGGAATATCATGCGTAAACAAACTTTCGACGGTAGTTGGGTAAGCCCGGGTCAACGACCCCCACTCGAATATTATTCATTCAGTGCAACTGCACTCTCGGTAAAAAATATGCAGGTCTATATGCCGTCTATATTGCACAATGAAGTAGAGCAACGGATGGAGGCGGCCCGCTCATGGCTATTACACAATAAGCCTGATGCCAATGAAGAAAAGGTATTTCAGTTATTGGGATTAATATGGTCCCATGCCGATAAAACAATTATTGAACAATTCGGAAAGAAACTGCTTGCTGCACAGCATGGTAATGGCGGATGGTCGCAACTTGACTCATTACCAACGGATGCCTATGCAACAGGTCAATGCCTGTATGCCTTGAATCAGGCGGGACTATTAATGATAACATCGCCGGCATATCAGAAAGGAGTCGATTTTCTTTTAAGAACGCAGTATCCTGACGGTTCCTGGAAGGTGACAACGAGGTCCTATCCGTTTCAATCCCCTGTGAATGGCGGCTTCCCTCACGAAAAGGACCAGTTTATATCAGCGGCGGGAAGTAATTGGGCAACGATGGCGTTGATACCGGCTTCAAAGTAATAATTTTACTTTTGGGTAACAGCAAGTATCAATTATGGATACAGCCACGTATCCCAGGATTAAACAAATGAGCCCGCAATTTCTTGTGGCTGACATTGACCGTTCAATCGAATTTTATACGCAAAGACTGGGTTTTGACGTAGATT
>JAOQAL010000353.1 GCA_025963615.1 Chitinophagaceae bacterium
TTGCATGGTAATTATTTTACGAGCTTGACACGGAATTTATGAATACCGTTGCACCCAGTTTTATTTTTTTAAAAATCCTGATGCAGTAACCAGTTGGACGTTGCATATCAGTCTGGTTATTGTAGGAAAATCATGAGTACTACTTGCCGTGGTTGTAAATGTGGTTGTGAAGGGGGGATAGATCTACCCGACTGGCTTACAGTCCTTATTAATTTTTAACTTCGCCGGTTAGTATATACCCGCATACTTTCAGGCCTGCTTTCAGTAAAGTGGCTTTGGAAGCCTTATTTGTAATATTGCAGCGGGCTGCCGGTTTTCTGCCTGCCCGGTAAGATTCAATTTTCAATTCCTGTAAAATAAAACTTCCAAATCCTTTATTACGACAGTCTTCCTTTACTTCCATATATAAATCTGAGTAAGGTAAATTATAGTGAAGTAAAAAACCTCCGGTAGCGACAATTTCTCCCTTTATTTCAAGAACATATTCCCCGACACCCTCGACTTTGTGTTCAAAAATTATATCATCCTCTTTCCGGGCGCGGAAAATAACAGCAGGAATAGTGTATTGAGTTGCTGTATGATCTTCAAACAGAATGACGCCTGCATTTATATGTTTAGAAAATTCGAATAGCATGGATGTCAGCAGCAAGTCGTTACTCTGGCATTCTATTAAGCTCACACCGGATACTCTCAGCAACTCAGGAATAATAAGGCTTGCCATTTTTCTGTATGAAGGAATCAGGTAAAATTCGAAGAGGGTGCTTCTTTCTGTTTGCCAATTGCCTCTTCCACAGACGGCGCCATAGCCAACATTTAATTCATCTACTGTCACAAGGTAACAGTCTGCCCAACCCCGTTCATGAAAAGCATTATGAATGAACTGAAGATTGGCTTCGTGCAGGAATAAAGTGCGGAAAGCCTGTATCTCTTTTAATCCTTTTTTGATAACTTTTATTTTCATGTAAAAGCTTTGCTGACGAAAGTAGAAAAGTTTATGAACTTATTGTGATCCCGCGTAGCACTTGTTGTACGTTGTAACAGGTTCGGCCATCTGAATTTTGAAGTTCGCCAAATCATTTTCTATCAAAATATATTTTTACACATAGAAGAATATCGTAATTAGCCCTGAAAGGGCGGCATATATTAACGATGGGGTGAAGACCATCGTTAGTTATAAAGGGCAGCATATATTAACGATGGGGTGAAGCCCATCGTTGGTTATAAGAAAGTATCTTCGCTAAGCCCAAATGGACGTAATAAAGTTTACCTAAAATATGATTAAGTCATGGGACAATCATTAGTTAAGAACTACCTCCACATCGTATTTAGTACAAAGTACCGGCAGCGACTTATAAATGAATCAGTGGAGGATGAATTACACAGTTATCTCGGCGGCGTATGCAAAGAATTAGAATGCCCGCCCATAAAAATAGGAGGGTATTACGATCATGTTCATATTCTTTGTATGCTTTCAAAGAAAATAGCACTGATGGATTTATTAGAAGAAGTAAAATCTCATTCTTCCAAATGGATAAAAACTAAAGATGAAAGTCTCCGCAATTTTTACTGGCAGAATGGATATGGTGCCTTTTCCGTTAACCCCGCGGAAGTGGATGTAGTGATACGATATATTTCGAATCAGAAAGCGCATCATGGAGGCGTGACTTTCCAGAACGAATACAGGGCTTTGTTAAAGAGCCATGAGGTGGAGTATGATGAGCGATATGTGTGGGATTAGAGATACCATAACATAGGGCGAAGCCCTATGTTATGGTATCTCGCCCTTTCAGGGCTAGGGATGCTGTCACGGGGCTTCACCCCATGTTATCGGATATCGCCCTTTCAGGGCTACGGGATAACTGTTTCATAGGCTTCACCCCAGGATATAGCCGTACAAATCCTTGCTAAACAATCCCTTTTATCCCGCCAAAATCAACTACTTTTGCACCTCTTTAAAAGAAGAAGTAAAGTACATGAAGAATATCCGGAATTTTTGCATCATCGCACACATTGACCACGGCAAATCTACCCTGGCTGACAGGCTTTTACAAAGCACTGGTACCATTAGTGACCGGGATATGATGGATCAGGTGTTGGATGACATGGACCTGGAACGGGAAAAAGGCATTACTATCAAAAGTCATGCTATCCAGATTAATTATAAGCATACTGACGGAAAGGAATATATCCTAAACCTGATCGATACGCCCGGTCACGTAGATTTCAGCTATGAAGTAAGCCGCGCATTGGCCGCTTGTGAAGGCGCGTTATTATTGGTCGATGCGACTCAGGGCATACAGGCTCAAACTATTTCCAACTTATACCTTGCCATCGACAATAACCTTGAGATAATTCCTGTCATCAACAAGATTGATATGGACGGGGCGATGATTGAAGAAGTGAAGGACCAGATCATCGAATTGATCGGCTGTAAGCCGGAAGATATCTTGTTAGCAAGCGGCCGCACTGGCGTAGGGGTGGAAGGTATTCTGGACGCCATAGTAAATAAAATTCCCGCACCGAAAGGAAAGCCCGATGATCCGTTACAGGCACTGATTTTTGATAGCGTGTTCAATAGTTTTCGCGGTATTATTGTGTATTACCGTATTGTCAACGGTTCAATAAAAAAAGGGGATAAAGTAAAATTTGTTTCCACCGGTCAGGAATATGAAGCCGATGAGGTGGGGATATTGAAGCTGAAGATGACGGAGAAAAAAGAAGTGACCTGCGGTGATGTGGGGTATATCATTACGGGCATTAAAAATGCCAAAGAAGTTAAAGTCGGGGATACTATCACCACCTCTGTTAATCCTACCCAGGAAATCATAAAAGGTTTCCAGGAAGTAAAGCCGATGGTATTTGCCGGCATTTTCCCGGTGAATACCGATGAGTTTGAAGAACTGCGGGATTGCATGGATAAATTGCAATTGAATGATGCTTCGTTAACGTATGAGCTGGAAACCTCAAAGGCACTGGGCTTTGGTTTCCGCTGCGGCTTTTTAGGATTGCTGCATATGGAAATTATCCAGGAACGGCTTGAAAGGGAATTTAATCAAACTGTTATTACAACGGTGCCGAACGTTAGCTTTATCGCTTACACCACCCAGGGGGAGAAGGTTATTGTGAACAATCCGACTGAGTTTCCAGACCCGGTAAAGACGGAACGTATTGAAGAGCCTTTTATCAAAGCACAGATCATTACCAAGCCGGATTATATAGGTAATATCATGACGTTGTGCCTGGGCAAAAGAGGTATTCTAATCAATCAAAGCTACTTGACAACGAACCGTGTTGAATTGATATTTGAGATGCCACTGACTGAAATTGTGTTCGATTTTTATGATAAACTAAAATCACAGACAAGAGGATACGCCTCCTTTGATTATCATCCCATTGGTTACCGCGATAGCGATATCATAAAAATGGACATCTTGCTTAATAATGATAAAGTGGATGCTTTGAGTGCCCTGATACATCGCAGCAGGTCGCAGGAGTTTGGCAGGAAATTATGTGAGAAGTTAAAAGAATTAGTTCCAAGGCAGCAATTCCAGATTGCGATACAGGCTGCTATCGGCGCCAAAGTAATAGCAAGGGAAACGATATCGGCGATGCGAAAGGACGTAACCGCCAAGTGTTATGGTGGTGATATTAGCCGGAAACGAAAATTATTAGAGAAACAAAAAGAAGGTAAAAAAAGGATGCGGCAGATCGGCAATGTGGAAGTGCCTCAGGAAGCTTTCCTTGCCGTGTTGAAGCTGGATGATTAAAGAGTAGATGCTGGATACTGGATGCTGGATGGGTCGTTTATAAGAGTGTTGCTCCAACAGAATTTGAGGCCATGTTTCTTTAGATAACAATTAATTATTTTCTTCGTTCTGTTTTTTATTCTTACCGGGTTTATTCTGTGATTTCTTTTCATCCCCGTTGCCTCCATTATCAAGGATCGGATCGCCTACCGGGGCTTGCCCATCCTGTAATTTATAGGTGAATACCTTGTCAATATGAACCCATTTCCCGTTCTGCCATGTAAAGCCTTCATAATCGCCATCCGGCACATAAGTAAATAATTTTTCCGGTTCATCCGACTCAGAAATAAGATGGTCTAATAAAATGAGTTTCATTTCATCCTCATAATTTACCGTGGTGCTTGCGGCTTTTTTATATTCAATGCTGAAACGGAATTGCACCGCTCTTTTCAGACTGTCCTTTTCGAAACTGAAATACTTGCCACCAAACTGCGGTTCGTTCCTTTCATTAAAGGTCATCACCTCAATCCATTTTTTATTCGTCATGGCGCTGTTGGCATCGTAGCCAAAAAGTGTATAAAAGTTTTTGCCGTTGTACTGAGTTTTAATAATCCGGTAATAAACAGATCCTATCCAGTTGTTTTTATCCCTTACTGAATCCATCGGGTTTTCGGTAAATTCTGAAACATCACGCAATGGTATTAATTTCAAGGAACCATCCCGGGTTCTCATCTGGATAGCGCCGCGTTGCCTTGAATAATATTCGTCATAAGAGAGGTTCCAGGAAAAGATCCGGAAGCTGCTATCGGGTGCATATAGTTTTGAAATTCCCTGTACCGAATCAAAAGGGTAAAAGAAAGAATTCTTCACTTGTAAGGTGCGGATCAAGGTGCGGATAAAAATACTGTCTGAACGCATCCGGCCTTCCTGCATACTGTCAATACTCAGTTTTTTAGCTAACACCTTGAGGGTATCTTCCTTCTTCGCTAATATTTTTTTATCCGACAGGAGAATTGTTTGAGAAAAAATGAATTGTGATAAGAATGAAAACGCAAACAGGAAAAATATTTTGTGAAAACTGTTACCAAAGGGTTTTGAATTTTTCATAACGGGAGCAAAGTTACAGGTCATATACCAGATGAAAACGGGAATTTGTCTTCAAAAGTGTATTGAAGTCTGACGAATGAGT
>JAOQAL010000383.1 GCA_025963615.1 Chitinophagaceae bacterium
GCTCATTACCTGTCAAAATAGTCCGACAAAGAATATTTATCTCCTTAAATTCCTGAATACCAGCACGACTGTAAATTAACGGTGGGAATTTTACCCACATTCGTGAAAATACCCTTGCATTTTGTGGTAATTCTTGCAAGCTTGCATTCAGATTTTACCTAGTAATACAATACCTGAAGAAAGCTGATTATTTTAAAACTGTACTCAAATGAAAACTAATCGTACCCTTAAAGCGGATAGCCCGTTTGACTATTCCCGTCCCGGAAAAAAGACCTTTTTAGTCCATCCGGAATTGATATTGTTTGTTCTCTTGTTCTCTCTCAAAACAATGGCACAAAACCCTGTTCCTGCCTATCCTTCACTGACATTTAATAGCCCGGTACTTATTAGTGGGATTGATAGAGAAATAAATGCTACCTATAGATTTCCGAATGTAATAAATGGCGTAGATGCCCATGTTACAATTTCAGGAATCTCTGGCGGAGCAAGACTTATCGAAATTGACAACACATCCGGAGCAGGGTATTATGATGCTTTCCAGCCTTACGTAGCTGCAGCTCCCAATGATACTTCTTATATTGACTGGACAATAATATTTAAAAAAGCAGGAACTTCCATTGATACAACACTGGCTGTGTTGGCAATTACCGGTGTGGATGTTGATGGAGATGGTTCAATGCTTAAAGAATTTATACAGGCAGCTACTCCAGGCAGCTTTGCGCTGGCACCAGATACTTATCTTAGTTTCGGTTTTGATGGGGTAAGAAGTACGGCTACTTCCACCGTAGACAACGTTCCACTTATTGACACGGCGCAAAAAAGATCTATGTTCCAGATGAATTTTGCAAATATCAATACGATACTGTATCGTAACGGAGCTATTTCAACCTATTGGGCAGAAGAGGTCCGTCAGACCAGTATCTATTTCAAATCCTTCTTTAATACACAGACACTTTTACCGGTAAAACTATTGTCATTTGATGCAAAAACCGTGGGTACTGCTAATAAGATAACATGGTCGGCAACGAATGAAATTGATCTAAAATATTATATAGTTGAAAAAAGTGTGGATGGAAATACATGGGAAGAATTTGCAAAAATATCTACAGGTAGTAATGCAGATGTCAACAATTATTCTGTAACCGACTATGATAAAAATAAAAGCACCGTGTTTTACCGTCTCCGCCAAGCCAATATAAATGGTTTAGCAACCTATTCAAAGATTGTAAAAATTGATGGAGCAACTATTGGCCAGACCGAAGTAATACGCAGTTCTGTACTGAATAATAAAATCAATTTGAACATTAAGACATCTGCCAATGATAATTTTATTTTTGATGTCTACACCTTGTCGGGAGCAAAAATAGCACAGGCGCAAAATAAAATTTATACAGGCAACAACCAATTCGTTCTTGATCTTCCTGCAGGGCATAGCGCGGCTGTATATTTACTCGTCATTAAAAACAAATCTGGCCGGTTAATTTATAATTCTAAAATTGTCAGCATATGATAATTACATTCCTTGTATGCCGCTACTTATTTTTTAATAAAAAGAAATAAGATTATTGGAAAACATCCTTCCCTTCAATTTTTCGATAAGAATTCCGAATGAGATCGCTTACAACCATACGGAACGCCCCTGTCTTCAATGTAAGAGTCGCACGCCGAGACGCCACCATCCTGTATCCGGATAAAAAAGGCTGTCCCAATCTCTTGCAACAGCCTCTTTAATTTAAACTTACTTTTTCTTAGCACTAGAATGCCTTCCTTGTTTCCTCTAAAATTACGGGGTATTATCTTCCTGAGTCTTTACTGATAATTCCCGGTGATTGAGTGAATTACTAAACCGGATCTCGGTCCGGGGATCTTTCAGATATTTGGTTACAAATTTTTGATAAATACGTTCCGGTTGTTTTTTATCATTAACTAACAATCCGGCTTCGTTTAATATTAATGAGGACAAATCCTTTTCGGCCTTTATAATATTTTCTTTTATTAAATCACTAACAAGGCTTTTTAAAAGAGCTCTATCCGCCGCTGCCTGTTTCCTGTCTAGGCTAGTCTGCTCTCTGTCTTTAATCGCCTGCCGGTTGATACGAGAGTTGGGTTGTAGAATGCTTTCGGGTCGCTACCGCAAATTCATCAATAGATTTTATGAAAGGATGATCAACACGTTCATAGCGGTCAGTGAGAAACAAGCTATGCCGCGATCAATAGGTATTGATTCTTACACAGCAAAGCGACCAGAATTTCCTGGTGAAAGAATGAGACAGGATTTTTTACATTCAAACACCTGTTACACAAGTACCACATTCTTCACCCGGCAACCGCGGGCTCCCTGTTATGGCGCCATCAGTTCATGTCTTCTTACCGCAACAAATATTCAATGTTTATCATAAAGCTTCTAGGTGACCCGGGCCATTTGGCGGCATAATTATAACCTCCCACCCAATACGTGGAATTAAAAAGATTATTAACATTTAGGGCGATCCGCGCCCGTTTATAGCTATACCCCAGGCCTGCTTGTATAGTTATAAACCCGGGCAGGGTGAGTCCTTTGGTGAGTGTATTCGTTTTAGTTTGATGGGTATGTCCGGCAAAAAAGCTGAGGTCTTTCAAGCCCCCTTTATGGAGCGTATATTTCAACCAGCTTGATCCGGAAAAGCAGGGAGCATTTTCCTTGATAGAATTTATTTCATCAGCGTTGCTGCTTTCCTTGATCTTGGCTACGTTCCAGGCATAAGAAACGGCTATGCTCAGGTTGGGTAGAATATTTCCATCAGCCTCACCTTCTATGCCAACAGCCTGGTCAAGGCCCCGTTGCGCATATAGGTCCGGGTTAGCAGGATCATTGGCGCTCACGGCAATATTTTTTACCCGTAGCCGGTAAACCGCCAGGGTAGCAGCAAGCTTGTTTTTAAACAAGTTGGTTTTCAAACCCGCCTCCAGCAAATCGCTGTATAAAGGTTTAAAAGGTTCTTTGAAAACCTGTAAGGTAAGACCGGCTTCATAGGGATCAAATCCTTTGTTATAAGTTGCATAAAAACTAAGCCGGGAATTTGCTTTGAAGACCAGTCCGATACGGGGCAACAACACATTCTCGGGTGGCGCACTGGCTGAATCTTCTTCGTCACCCATATAATATTCATTCCGCAAGCCAAGAAGCAATTGCCACTTGCCAAAACCCGCCTGTTCTTGTATATATATTCCATGGGTTGAATATTCTTCCGCGGCAGGATCGAAACCCGGCGAATCACTTTGTTTGTAAGTATTCAGTGGACGCATAGCATATACCGGATGCAGTAAACTGAAGGTTCCTACAATACCACTTCCCTGGCCATAAAGACTGGGTAATTCACCATTGAAATTATTCATATCCACGGTGCTGCTTACAAAATCATATCCCGTTAACAACTGGTGCGATATTTTTCCGGTATTAAATTTAAAGGTGACGTAATTATTTAACGTTAGCGTAGCGGTTTTTACGGTGCGGTGCATATAATAGAGGGAAACAGAATCCGGGGTAATATATCCTTTTATTCCATGCTCTGTGAGTTGCTGGTCGGTAATATAGACCATAGCAGCGCTGTTGAACGATATATGTTTGTTGATTTTGTACGAAAAAGATAGGATAGCTGATAGGTCGTTTTCTTTCAGGTTGTCGCCTGGCTGCACAACCGATAAACCCGTTGGGGTATTATCAAGGTGGTTGTTATTCAGCAATCCAGGTTGTCCCCGGTCAGCCACCGTATTGGTTTGCTGAAAACAAAAGTCCGTATTAAGCTGCCAGCGGTTATTTGGAATATAAGAAAAAGACGGAGCCACCTGGAAAGATTTATTAAATAGTCCATGCCGGAAGGATCCCGTGTTTTCATACCCGGCGTTAAACCGGTACAACCAATTTTTATTCCGGGTCAAAGGCCCGGTCATATCGGTTTGTGCCCGCAAGGCATTATAGCTTCCCATCCAGATATCACCTTCTATTATTTTGGTTTGGAGTGGTTTTTTAGTAACCAGGTTAATATTACCACCCGGATCGGCATTGCCATATAAAACGGAAGTAGGGCCTTTAATAATTTCTATCCGGTCAATGTTGACCAGCATGGGGCTAACAAGAGGAGAATTAAAAGTGCGCATACCATTTACCAGGTGCGCATTCTCAGCTTTAAATCCCCGGATGGTATATTCATCATTGCCCGAATAAAGATTGATCCCCGCAGCATCAGTTACCGCTTCATTGAGACGAAACTGCATTTTATCATTGATCAGTTCACGGGTAATAGTTGAAATAGCCTGTGGAATGTCTTTCAACGGGGTCTGCATTTTAGCGGCTGCATAGGAATAATCGCTTTTGTAGGACTTACTGATCCTGCCCGTGATTTCAACACCGGGTAATTGCGTAAAGTCATGCTCAATTATAATTTCGCCGATATCTTTTATTTCATTTTGCCCAATAGAAATTATCTGCTGGAAAGGTTTGATGCCTGATCCGGAAATTATTAACGTGTCCTGGATAGCAAGAAGTCCCCCAAAGGAAAAATTCCCATTCCGCCCATTCACTGTTTTTTTACTATTGACTATTAATTCAATCAGGAGAAAAGAAACAGGCCGGTGATGTTCGTCTACCACTTTTCCGGTTAACCCCGATGTGTAAAGTGGTTGCCCGGACCTGGCAGACGCAGCAAAAAATACACAACTCAATAAAAACAGAAAGCTTGATTTTACCATGAATCAGTTTGAATTTACAATAATAGAGATAGTCTGTTCATTAGTCATTACCTTATCCCTTGATTGCGATGGAATCATATGTCAAAGTCCTGCTTTAATCATTAAAAGAAATCGCTTACGGGGATACAACTCATCGTTATTTACTGCCTGGATATTTTTCATCACCTTTGGCATCGAACCACAATATCTTATTCATCGTGTTGTCGTTGCCGCCATCCACTTCTTTAAACACCTCGTTCGCAGATAATTTTGCATAATATTTTGCCTTCCCTTTTAATTGCGCAACAGGTTTATTCATTTCATTCAGCGGAATGTTATTCGCGATGGTTTGAAAAAGGTAGGGCTGCTTTTTGTTTGTAAAACAATCAAACATCGGTAAGGCGGCAGCATCAATAATATTCATGGGCGGAATACCCAGGATCTGTTCTATCGTTCGCACCATGGACGTTTGGTTGTAGTT
>JAOQAL010000390.1 GCA_025963615.1 Chitinophagaceae bacterium
GACAAAAACCGCTAAAGAGAAGATAAAATTACTGGGTGAAAATATATCCGTTGCGGACATCACAGCCGCCAGCGTGCAAAAAGCATTGCAACACACGGCTATCAATGATTTTGAAGATGGGCTGGAATACTATGCGGCGATGGAAAGTAAATGCAGTTGTATTGTTACGGAGGATGTAAAGGATTTTTATTTTTCTGATATCGAAGTGCTGACCAGTGAAAGATTTTTTAATAAATATATGGCTGGAAAAGGGTGAAATTATTTCCAATCCCAGAGCACGATGTCCCATTCGTCCACCGTGTCCCGGAATGTATCGATGGTTTCAAAGCCCATCCGGTTATGTGCATTTAAAGACCGGTGATTACTGGTTGAGATTTCAGTAATGATAAAATCAAATTGATCTTTATAAATTTCCCGGTGTTTTTGATAAAGCATCTCAAATAAACCTTTACCACGGTAAGCTTTATCGATACAGATCTGGCCCATGGCATAAAATCTATAATCATATAAGGGCTTGTCTTTCCAGCTCAGTTTTTCAAAATTGATAAACATAGGTTCCAGATCCGGATAGACTTTGCGGCCCTCTTGCAGCAAGACCATGGCATAGGCAACTATTTCATCACCATCCTTTATAATAATATCAGGCGCCAGCGTATGCAACGTCTGCAACATGGGCATCGTAAACTCCATCGTAACAAAACCCTGCGAATCTTTTTCCTGTGCTGTGATATTTCGCTTCAGATTTTTCTTTTGCAGCGCAATTATTTGTTCAAGCTCCCGGATAGATTTAACAGTGGTGGCTGTAATCATACTTGCAATGTAAACTTCTAAAATAAATATTGTATTTTTTTCATCATAAACCTGTTACCGGGGCCTGTAACAAAAAGAGCAACGATATTTTTTCAGAAGAGTAATTTCCGGCGGCATGTGAAAGTTAGTTCTTCTTTGATTTATTTATATTCTCCAAATACTTCTCTCAGTGTGTCCGCAATTTCACCCAGGGTGCATTTATTTTCTACGGCTTCCACAACAGCCGGCATCAGGTTGGCATCACCACTTGCCCTGTCATTTATTTCCTGCAGGCATTGATCTACCTTGGCATTGTCTCTCGAAGTTTTGAGCGCTTTTATTTTTTGTATCTGCACCTCCCTGATATGGTCGTCAATTTTAAATGGCGGAACTTTATTTTCTTCTTTTACTTCAAACTTATTCACCCCCACAATTATTTTTTCACCGGTTTCAATTTTCTGCTGGTATTCATAGGCACTTTTTGCAATTTCATTTTGTATAAATCCCTGCTCAATGGCTGAAACACTACCGCCCATAGCATCAATTCGCTGCACGATTTGCCATGCTTTTTCTTCCACTTCATTGGTTAGTGCTTCTATGAAATAAGACCCCCCAAGGGGATCGGCGGTATCAGCTATGCCGCTTTCAAAGGCGGCGACCTGTTGTGTCCGCAAGGCGATCCTGGCCGCTTCTTCCGTTGGTAAACTGAACGCCTCATCATACCCGTTTGTATGTAATGATTGGGTGCCGCCCAAAACCGCAGCCAGGGTTTGAATGGTAACTCTTGAAATATTGTTATGAGGTTGTTGTGCCGTCAGGGTGCTGCCTCCTGTTTGCGTATGAAAGCGTAGCATCATGGCCCTGGGATCGGTAGCACCCAGTTCTTTCATCATCTTCGCCCACATTTTCCGGGCCGCACGGAACTTCGCCACTTCTTCAAACAAATTATTATGGGCATTAAAAAAGAAAGACAGACGTTTGCCAAACACATTTATATCCATGCCATTGGCCAAGGCGGCTTTTACATAGGCTTTGCCGTTACTAAGAGTAAACGCAATTTCCTGTACGGCGGTACTTCCTGCTTCACGGATATGATAACCGGAAATTGAAATGGTATTCCATTTCGGTACTTCCAGGCTGCACCATTCAAAAATATCGGTAATGATGCGCATAGAAGGTTTTGGAGGATAGATATAGGTTCCCCGGGCAGCGTATTCTTTCAGTATATCATTTTGAATGGTGCCGGTTATTTTTTTAAGATCAGCCCCCTGCTGTTTAGCCAACGCCACGTAGAAAGCAAGCAGAATGAAACCTGTGGCATTAATTGTCATGGAAGTGCTTACCTGTTCAAGATGAATACCATTGAAAAGTGTCCGCATATCTTCGATGCTGTCAATAGCTACACCGGTTTTTCCCACTTCACCCTCCGCCAGCGGATGATCGCTGTCATAACCGATTTGTGTAGGGAGGTCGAATGCCACGCTTAAGCCCATTACACCTTGGGATAACAGGTAATGATACCTCTTATTACTTTCTTCAGCTGTTGAAAAACCTGCATACTGCCGCATGGTCCATAGCTTACCGCGATACATATCTGCCTGTATGCCGCGGGTGAAAGGAAAGGTACCGGGTTCATCATGGAAAGTTGAGGAGGGGCTGTCATTTGTGTAAAAAGGCTTTATCTCTATCCCACTATCTGTGACTATTTTTTTTATTTCCGGCATAGCTTTATTTCTTTACTGACAACTAACAACAGTCAAATGACCTATTTCATCAAGCGCTTCGCTTCATAATTCAACGCTTCCAGCACAATCGTGTGCAGTTGCCCTTTAGGCTGATGCATCAGGAATTCCAACAGTCTCCTGTTAAGATCGACGCCTCTCGCTCCGTCTGGCAGGGTGGAAGCCACCTGGTTTATGATCAGCATGTTCTGGTCTTTCAGATTTTTGATGGCATCCCAGGCCACTGGCGTCACATATATTTGCTGGGAAGTATTGTATTCATACTCCTGCTTGATGTTATCCAGTAAAATCACTTGCATTTCTCTTGCGGAAATATTCTGCTGATTGGCGCGGCTTACCAGGTTGGGTAATGCCAGGCGTTCTGCCAGCATAGCCAGCCGTTCATAGGCCTGCAACTGCAATGGACGGCTGCTGAAAGAATCTACCGGTTCTTTTTCTTTCATTTCACTCCGGTTTTTCACCATGAAAAAAGTAATCAGGGAAATTATGAAAGCAACAACTGAAATAATAAGCGGAAGAATGTTCTCACCCATTGGTATTTAATTTATTAACGGCAAAAATAGCGAGAAGATTGTGAGTTGACCCGTGGAATATGGAAAGTTTAAAGGCTAAAGGCGGGAATGTTAATTTTCCTGTAGTCGAAAACCGGGAATTTAATAATGCTGCGGATAATAGTTATTTTTGCAGTATGGAAACAACGATAGCATCGCCGGTAACATTAACGGATGGCGCCATGAAGGAAATAGGCAAGTTGATGTCGCAACCGGATTTTGATACAACCCAGCAATTGCGGGTAGGGGTGAAGGGAGGTGGCTGCTCGGGATTGAGCTATCTTTTGGGATTCGATCATAAAACAGACAAGGACCAGGAATTTGAGTTGAATGGGATCAATTGTATCATGGATAAGGCTCATGAAATGTATTTATATGGAATGGTGATAGACTGGCAGGAGGGTTTTAATAACCGCGGGTTTACTTTTAAAAACCCTAACGCCAGCGCTACCTGCGGTTGCGGAACCAGTTTCGCCGTATAAGATTTATTTTTTCTGTTATTTATAAAAAATGGCTGTCTTCCGGATGGCCATTTTTCTTGTTGCATGAACAGCATGTATTTCGGAGATAGCCGATGTCATAAAAAAAGCTCCCCGTTTTAGCGGAGAGCTTTACTATTTTAAACTTCAATCTCAATTATTAATGATTGGCCGTAGTAGGTGAAGCTTTAGGTTTTGATTTTCCTTCAGCCGGGGCTGCCGCTTCACCCAGTCTTCTTTTGCTGCCTAAGTCAACCAAAATAGGTGCAGCAACAAATATAGAAGAATAAACACCGGTAATAATACCGATCAGCATAGCGAAAGCAAATCCCCTGGTGACTTCGCCTCCAAAGATGAACAGGATGAGGATCGTCAGGAATACGGTGAGCGATGTCATAACGGTACGGCTCAGGGTCTGATTGATAGCCGTGTTGATTGTTTGTTCTTTTGACATGTTAGGATAAAGCCTGGTGTCTTCGCGTATACGGTCAAATACAATGACCGTATCGTTCATGGAGAAACCGATCACCGTTAGTAAAGCCGCGATAAAATGCTGGTCAATTTCAAGCGGGAAAGGCACAACGCTTTTGGCGAATGAAAATACAATTAATGTCACCA
>JAOQAL010000423.1 GCA_025963615.1 Chitinophagaceae bacterium
CGGTGACACCCGACAGCCGGCGCACTAACAATGATCCGCCTTACATGCCGATACTAACCATTATCGCCTGTGATATTATCTCGGAACGGAAAATTGAATTTCCTGCTATGTGGGACTTGTATTGGAAGAAACAGGAAGACGTCAACCCCGGAGACTTTGTAAGGGCCAGTATGTCCATACCGGTTTTTTTTGAAGCCTATACATTGACCGATATCGATAAAAAAAGCTCTTTCAAAATATGGCAGGATCAGCTGAACTGGCAAAATATAGATCACCAGATTCCAGTCACGGTACAATTTATAGATGGCGGCACGTTATCCAATTTCCCCATCAACGTGTTTTATAATCCGCACTATCCGGTTCCCCGTATGCCAACATTCGGTATCCGTTTACAGGATGGGATTTTAGATAACAACAGCGCCGCTGATAAAACATTTGCGGGCTATCTCGCTTCTATGTTTAATACGATCCGTTTAAATTTCGATCGTGATTTCATTTCCCGGAACCGGGCTTATAATAAAGGAGTGAAATTTGTTGACGTAAGAAAACATAGCTGGCTCAATTTTTTTATGAAGAATGATGAAAAAATTGACCTCTTTAAAAAAGGCGCTTTAGCCGCCGCGGAGTTTCTAAAAACTTTTAATTGGGAAGAATATAAAGCCGGGCGGTTGAAGAATTTTGAAATGGGCCAGGAAAAATTTGACAATCCAAATAACCTGACCGTGTTTCCGAATTCGAAGATGGCATAGCCCGATGAAAATAACCGGATAGATAAACCTGAAATTTCCTTAAACTTCCAGCAACTTAATTCCCGAAGAAGTAAATTCTATTTTCTTCTGTTTATACAAATTACCCGTTGTCATCTTGAACGTCTTCTTGCTCATGGCAAAAAACGAATAAATTTCGCCCGGTAAGGACTTATCATGGTAAGGCAAATAGCCGTTATGCTCCTGAAGCAAACGCAATATTTTCCCAGATTCGTCTTCCACCCTGTCGTACCCGGACTTTCCGGCTGCCACATCTATTTTATTTTCCGGCAATATTTTTTTGATAAAGCCCTTAAAGCGGTCCCCAATTTCAATATCCCGGTACACTTCATTGGCGTGCAATACGCCGGTATGTTTGTTATTAATGATCACCACATAACCAAGATCGCTTTCGCGATATACCAATAAGTCCACGATATCTTTTTCTTTTACTGTCAGTGTCTCATTACTAAGTGTCTGATCAATCCGTTCGGTAGCAGCCAATCTTCCTGTTTGCTCATCCAGGTATATCTTTACCAGGTATTCGCCCTGCACGCGCATAAAACTGATCTGCTTAGACCGCGGCACAAAAATATCTTTCATCAATCCCCAATCCAAAAAAGCGCCATGTTCCGTTGTGCTCACCACTTTCAATTTTACAATATCCCCCAGGACGCCTTTGGGTTGCAGTGTAGTAGCTATAATCCTGTCCTCCCCATCATGATATAAAAAGACTTTCAGATCATCCCCAATCTTTGTATCACTCGGGACAAAACGTTTGGGTAATAAAATACCTTCCTTACCATCTTCCAGGAAAACACCCATGGGCTTTTCCTTAATTACTTTCAGGGTATTGTATTCACCGATTTTTATCATAAAAAAAATAAGCTGTAAGCCAGTAAAGGTAATGCAAAGCCGTGGCGTTTGAGTGGGTATATTTAATGGTAAATTAACCGCAACGGGCCGATAAGAAGCCATTATGCCTGTATCAGCTCCAACAATAAAAAAACTTTTACCGGACGATTAAAGAATTGACTCAGCCAATAAAGAAATAATAACACCGTTGTAAATTTGCAGCTGGCATTCTACTAACTTACCTGGAAAACCAGATTATGAAAAGCAATGAAATCCTCCGCGGGCAGTATTGCTGTTGGTGGAAAACCAGCAAAAGGAAAATAATCCGGCTAATTTAAAATCATTACCAGCCGTTGTTATTGTGTGCAGTGCAACAACAAATACAACCGCACCGTCGCTAACTATATTATTTTATTAAATAGCCTGAACGATTAAGTTGCGGCAATCAGAACAGATACAATTCAGCTTTTGACAAAAAAAAGAATTATAACATGAAAAAAATAGCCCCTGATAAATGGAAACACTTTTATGTTGGTATTCCATCGGGCGCCGTGATTTATGGACTGGCAATATTAAATTGGCCGCAACAAAAACCAATAGCTATTGCTGTGTCGTTCCTCATACTAGTTGCTGTCTGTTACGGCTTTGAATTGTTTTCCCTGCTAACCGGTAAGGGACATTATGAAGTGAACGATGCGTTGGCCGGCATTCTTGGTGGAACTATCGGTATTTTTGTTGTCTTGTTTTTCTTAAAATTAACTTTCCCCCAGTAATTGATTGTCCAGGCAGCGCTCCAGACATTGTTTTAAACAGGTCAAGCCGTTTGCGTTTAAAACTTCCGGGAGCGTACTTTAGCTGCCAGCTGTCATCGGGCGATAAAAAAAGGCTGTCATCCGAAGGTGCCTCGCCCGCAAGCCGGAGATTTTCCAACACCGTGCGGAAATAATAATGATTGAACAACCGCATAAATTCAGTTAAATAAATATCAGCCACCCGCAGATTGCCTCGTATAATCATCATGTTTTCATCATTATCTTTTATGGAGGCTTCACTGAAATTGGCTGAGCCCGTAACACCTACCGGGTCGGCGCTTAAAGGATCCATCAGAAATATTGGTAGAACCAGTCCATACAGAGCCCTATTTCATGACCAGCAGGTTAAATTATTGTAAACAGCTAGCTCACAATCTTTGTTTCAGCAATAGAATTTGTTCATTCTTCCAGCTTACAAAATCACCCGATACAATATGTTCCCTCGCTTCAGCTACGAGCCACCGGTAAAAGGAAAGATTGTGGATGCTGGCAATGGTATAGCCTAAAAATTCTTTGGACTTCATCAGGTGCCGCAGGTAAGCTTTACTGTAATAATTACTGGCTTCACAATCGATTCCATTATCAATGGGTGAATAATCAAACTCCCATTTTTTGTTATCAATATTAATAACTCCTTTGGTCGTGAACAGCATTGCATTGCGGCCATTGCGGGTGGGCATCACGCAATCAAACATATCAATGCCAAGGCCGATGCATTCGAGAATATTCCAGGGCGTACCTACTCCCATCAGGTATCTAGGCTTTTCGGCCGGTAAATGATCGCAGCACCAATCGCATATTTCATACATCACAGGCTCTGGTTCACCAACACTAAGACCGCCGATAGCATGGCCGGTTGCGTTTTTGGAAGCAACATATTCGCAGGATTGCTTTCTTAAATCTTTATAAGATGCGCCTTGCACGATGGGAAAAAGATTTTGTGTATAGCCATATTTATCTGCTGTAGCATCAAATCGATTAAAACAGCGATTCAGCCAGCGATGGGTAAGCTCCATACTGGTTCTGGCATAGTCATACTCACTGCCACCCGGGGGACATTCATCAAATGCCATCATGATGTCGCCTCCGATTACTCTTTGGATATCCATTACACTTTCCGGTGAAAACAAATGACTGCTGCCATCAATATGCGATTGAAAAGTAACTCCCTCTTCTTTTATTTTCCTCGTACCCGCCAGCGAAAACACCTGGTAACCGCCGCTATCCGTAAGAATCGGTTTATACCAGCCATTGAAATGATGCAATCCTCCGGCTTTTTCCAACACTTCCAGGCCTGGACGCAAATACAGATGATAGGTATTGCCCAAAATGATTTGGGCTTTTACATCTTTTTCCAGTTGTTGTTGCGTCACCGCTTTTACACTGCCCGCGGTTCCTACCGGCATAAAAATGGGCGTCAATATCTCTCCATGATCCGTCGTTATCTTTCCTGTCCTCGCTTTGGAATGGGTATCCGTTACCTGTAAATCAAATTGCAGTACTGCCATGCATACATTTTAAGTGCGCAAAGTTAACCTTAAACTTTAAACAGGGCAGAAGCAGTAACCGGTTGAAGCGCTGCCATTCTTTATCAACACGTGTGTAATGTTTTCGGAGTATTTTAACCACTTCTCCGTTATTTTCGCCGCCGGTGCTATTGTAAAGCTTTACCAAAACTGCCTGAACTATGAGCTGGATGCAATTGAAATTTTATTGGCCGCAGATACTATTTTCACTTTTTGCTTTTGCTGCGCTGGTCCAGTTATTTTACTATCTATGGTTTTTCCGACGGCTTGCTTTTTTTAAAAATGAATCCAAAATACAATCCCAGCAACACCCGGTTTCCGTTATTATCTGTGCCCGGGATGAAGATGAAAATATTGCCCGGAACCTGCCGGGGGTACTGGTGCAGAAATATTCTTCTTCCCATGAAGTAATTGTGGTGAACGATAATTCTGTAGATGATTCAAAATACATTTTACAGGAATTAAAAAAGACTTTCAAATTCTTACAGGTTGTTGAATTGACCCAGGAAGCAAAACTTATTAATGGAAAAAAATATCCTTTATCTATCGGCATTACAGAAGCCAGGCATGAAATCGTTTTATTGACAGATGCCGATTGCGTTCCGTCCAGCGAATACTGGCTGCAAAAAATGCAGGATGGTTATCAACCGGGCGTGGAGGTTGTATTAGGTTATGGTGGTTATCATAAGCTTCCCGGACTGTTAAACAAATTGATACGGTTCGAAACTTTTCATACCGCCCTGCAATATTTATCCTATGCCATGGCAGGGATTCCTTATATGGGTGTGGGCCGGAATCTCTCTTATAAAAGAGATGTTTTTTTCCGGAATAAAGGTTTTGCCTCCCTCAATCATATTCCCAGCGGTGATGATGACCTGTTTATAAACAAAGTCGCCACAAAAAAAAATACCGCGGTTGTCCTGGAACCAGAAGCTATTACGTTGTCCAACCCCAAAACAACATTCAGCAGTTGGATGAAGCAAAAGCAAAGACACTATACCACGGCCAGGTATTACAAGCTAAAACATAAATTTCTGCTTGGTTTATATACGTCCACTCAATTCATTTTTTATCCCTTGTTAATCGCCGCCGCCCTGCTTTTTGACTGGCGCCTGGTGCTTGGAATTCTGGGACTAAAACTAATCGTACAGGGAATTATCTATTTTAAAGCTATGAAAAAAATGAATGAAAGCGACCTGTGGCCATTATTCATTCTATTGGATATCTGGATGTTTTTCTATTACGTCATCTTTGCACCAGCTTTATGGAAAAAGGCCAGAAAAATCTGGTAAAAGAAATCAAC
>JAOQAL010000434.1 GCA_025963615.1 Chitinophagaceae bacterium
CAATGATGGCCCGTTCTGACTGCAATGCCACGGTTATCCAGCAAAATCCCAATATCCTGGGGATGTATTTTATCTATCACAAAGGAAACCACGCTTACCTTTTCTTTCGCCTGACCAATAATTCTTAAACCGGGTACCTGTTCCAGTTGCGAGGTGGCATAGTGCAACAGTTCCTGTTCATGCTCACGGATTTTCTGTTTCCCGGTTTCATTAATAAAATCAAGGGCTGTTTTAAATGCGATGGTATCCGCAATATTAGGAGTACCTGCTTCATATTTATAAGGAAGATCGTTGTAGATTGTTTTTTCAAAAGTCACTTCCTTAATCATTTCTCCTCCGCCCTGGAAGACCGGCATCGCTTCCAGCAAATGCTTTTTGCCATATAATACACCAACCCCTGTAGGACCATAAAGCTTATGGGCAGAGCAGGCAAAAAAATCACAATCCATCTTTTGCACATCAATATCAAGATGTACGGTTGATTGCGCTCCATCTACCAATACTACCGCTCCTGCCTTATGCGCGACACTGATTATTTTATCAACCGGATTAATCGTGCCCAGTGAATTGGATACGTGTACGATTGAAACCAATTTTGTTTTTGGGCCTACTAATCTTTCATATTCGTCCATCACCAGTTCTCCCGCATCGTTAATAGGTATTATTTTTAATACCGATCCTTTTTCTTCACATAATATTTGCCAGGGAACAATATTGGAATGGTGTTCCATCGAGGAAATAATGATCTCATCTCCTGCTTTTATATTTTTCCGGCCCCAGGTGCCCGCTACGAGGTTTATGCTTTCCGTGGTGCCCCGGGTAAATATTATTTCCTCTCTTGACGACGCATGAATAAATTGCTGTACCGCATCACGGGTAGCTTCAAAAGCGGCAGTAGCTTCTTCTGCCAGCGTATGAATACCGCGGTGAATATTAGCATTATAACCGGTATAATAATTCACCAAAGCATCTATCACGGCTTGTGGCTTTTGTGAAGTAGCCGCATTATCAAGATATATCAATGGCCGGCCTTTCACTTCACGGTTCAATACCGGGAACTGCCGGCGGATAGCATATATATCCAGGCTCCTGGGTATGGCAACAGATTTTATCATGCTATATCAAATTCTAAACGTTCAGAAATCAATTGATTTATATAATCACGTATTGGCAATGGCTTAATATGTTCCAGTATATCGATAGCGTATGCATGCACGAGTAATGACCTCGCAATTTTTTCATTCACGCCTCTTGACCGAAGGTAAAATAAACCTTCTTCATCCAGCCGGCCAATAGTACAACCATGCGAGCATTTTACATCGTCAGCAAAAATCTCCAATTGTGGTTTGGTATTCACACTGGCGTCCGCCGAAAGCAAAATATTTTTATTGGATTGATAGGCATTTGTTTTTTGAGCCTGCGGCCGCACAAATATTTTTCCATTAAACACGGCAGTGGCTCTATCATTGAGAATGCCCTTATATAGTTCATTACTAAAGCTATGGGGTGTAACATTATCAACCACGGTATGATTATCAATATGCGTCTGGCCCCGTTGAAAATACAATCCATATAAATGAGCTTCGCAATACTCCGCTTCCAGTACCACATTCAGGTTGTTGCGTATAATACCGCCATTTAATGAAATGGTGACTGTATGTATATAACTTTTACCGGTTTGCCGGATATGTGTGGTGCTTACCTGGTTGCTGGCAACCACATCGTTTTGAATTTTATAATATTCCAATAACGCATCTTTCTCTACCACTATTTCCATTACCTGGTTGGTAAAACTTTCCGACTGACCGATCGTGGAATAAGTTTCTATTAATTGCACCTGCGCATTTTCAGCGATATGCACCAGACTGCGTGGTTGCGCGAAAACATTTACCGATCGTGCATCAGTAATATTATAGATGTATACAGGATGTTCAGGAACCTTTCCTTTTTTTACATGAATAAAAACTCCGCCCTGTACAAAGGCTGTATTGAGCGCATTTATTCCGTCTTTTAAATAGTTGCTGCTATGCCCCAGGTGTTTTGAAACAATGGCTGCATATTCATTTTTCGCAGCTTCTTCCAACGGCAATACAATCAAATCTCTTGAACGAATGGAAGAAAGCGGCAGGGAAAAAATACCATTTACAAAAACCAGCTCATTAGCTTCTTCATAACCGGGTAAACGAATGGCATCAATTTCTTCCGCGGTAATTGAAGTTAATATTGAATTGACCGGAAATTGGTACTCCTTATTAAACAGTCCTCCGATGCGGGTATACTTCCATTCTTCATGTTTGGACGTGGGAATCCCAAACTTGCTGAACGCATTAAATCCATGCTGTCGTATGGTTCCCAGGCCACTGTCCTTATCCGTCAGTTGCAACCGCTCAAACCGCTCTTTAAAATATTCTATTGTATTCATACTTTTTAAACCCATTTAATTATCTCAGCCTGACAGGCGTTCACTATTTATTTTTTTCATTCCCTATTCACCACTACACTTCTTCCCCTACACTGATTTCATTTTTAATAAAATCATAACCCCTTTCTTCCAGTTCGAAGGCGAGTTCTTTGGAACCCGATTTTACAATACGTCCATTATAGAGCACATGTACAAAATCGGGAACGATATAATCAAGCAGGCGCTGGTAATGGGTCACCAACAGCACAGCATTATCTTTGTTACGTAATTTATTAACACCATTGGCTACAATGCGGATCGCGTCAATATCCAGGCCTGAATCCGTTTCATCGAGTATCGCCAGTTTGGGTTGCAGCATCGCCATCTGGAAAATTTCATTGCGCTTTTTTTCACCTCCTGAAAAACCTTCGTTCAGCGAGCGGCTCAGCAATGACTGGTCAATATTCATCAACGCCATTTTTTCTTTCATCAACTTCAGAAATCCTACTGCATCCAACGGCGCTTCCCCACGGTATTTGCGCACTTCATTCACCGCGGTTTTAATAAAGTTGGTTGTACTCAATCCCGGAATCTCGACAGGATACTGGAAACCCAAAAACAGCCCTTCCCCGGCTCTTTTTTCAGGTGATAATTCCAACAAATCCTTTCCCAAAAAATCAACAGAACCTTCAGTTACTTCATACACTGACTTACCCGCCAAGACGGACGCCAGCGTGCTTTTACCCGAACCATTCGGTCCCATAATAGCATGTACTTCACCGGGTTTTATTTCAAGATTGATGCCCTTTAAAATCTGCTTTTCTTCAATCCCTGCATGTAAATTCTGAATCTTCAGCATAACTAATTTATATTTTTAACTTATTAATTTCAATCGTGAGCGGTGTCGTCGTAGCTATCGGGATATGTATGGTATGCCATGAACTTTTTTCACCATTCCTTATTCCCAATCACTATCCTACGCTTCCCTCCAGACTAATCGCCAGTAATTTTTGCGCTTCTACTGCGAATTCCATCGGCAACTGGTTCATGACTTCCTTAGCAAAACCATTAATGATCAAGGCTACCGCAGTTTCCGTATCCATACCTCTCTGATTGCAATAGAATATCTGGTCTTCGCCAATCTTTGAAGTAGTCGCTTCATGTTCTACAACGGCTGTATTATTTTTCACCTCGATGTATGGAAATGTATGGGCACCACATTTATCGCCCAGTAACAAGGAATCACACTGCGAAAAATTTCTTGAATTAGCGGCATTTTTACTTACATGTACCAATCCGCGGTAACTATTATTGCTAAAGCCTGCGGAAATACCTTTCGATACAATTCGGCTTTTTGTATTTTTTCCCAGGTGCATCATCTTGGTCCCGGTATCTGCCTGCTGGTAATTATTGGTAACGGCTACTGAATAAAATTCCCCCGTTGAATTATCGCCTTTCAGAATTACACTCGGGTATTTCCAGGTAATTGCAGAACCGGTTTCCACCTGCGTCCATGAAATTTTAGAATTATCTCCTTTGCAAATGCCCCGCTTCGTTACAAAATTATAGATACCACCCTGCCCTTCTTTATTACCAGGGTACCAGTTTTGTACAGTCGAATACTTGATCTCCGCATTGTCCATAGCTACTAATTCTACGACCGCAGCATGCAACTGGTTTTCATCCCGCATCGGCGCTGTGCATCCTTCCAGGTAACTCACGTAACTTCCTTCCTCTGCTACAATCAATGTTCTTTCAAACTGCCCGGTATTTTCCGCGTTGATCCGGAAATAAGTTGATAATTCCATCGGGCAACGAACGCCTTTCGGTATATAACAAAATGAACCATCACTGAATACCGCCGCATTCAACGCAGCAAAATAATTATCCGTAATGGGCACTACGGAACTTAAATATTTTTTAACGAGTCCCGGATGTTCCTTTATCGCTTCGCTCATCGAGCAAAAGATGATACCTAATTCGCCCAGTTGAGCCTTAAATGACGTACCGATGGAAACGCTGTCAATCACCGCATCCACAGCCACCCCAGTCAGCCGTTTTTGCTCGTCCAGCGAAATGCCCAGCTTTTCAAATGTCCTTCTTAATTCAGGATCAATTTCATCCAGGTTTTTGGGGTTAATTTTTTGTTTGGGCGCCGAATAATAAATGATATCCTGGTTATTGATCGCCGGGTATTTTATATTGGCCCATTGAGGTTCTTCCAAAGCAAGCGTGGACCAGTAACGAAATGCCTTTAACCTCCATTCCAGCATCCATTCAGGTTCATTCTTTTTAGCAGAAATAAAGCGGATCGTATCTTCATTCAATCCTTTTGGTGCTTCATCCGCTTCTATATCGGTTACAAAGCCATATTTGTAGTCGCTTAGTACGGTCCGTTCAATAGTACTGAGTTCCTCAGTCTTGTCTACCGGGTAGATTTCTGTTTCCATACCGCAAAGATACAAACCAATTTATACAAAAAAGTAGAAATGGTACTGAAGTATCGATAAAATTTGGAACTGGAACAAGCAGCAGAATAGAAAAGAAAATGTTGTTTTTGAGGCAATTAGAGGAAAATTCACATTTAAACCCCCAGTATAAAAGATAAAGAAATGTTTATTTTTTATGAACCGGTCAGCTGGTAATTCCTATGTCTCATCAGCGCATTTACCCTATACTACGACATCGCTATCCCGGCGTTTTATTTGATATCTCTTATAAAAAAAATTACAGAATAGAAATCGTCAATTCTCATAAAAATTTATTGGCCTGATAAACAGTTCCAATATCCCCCGCCTGCATTTTCTATTCAAAAAAAATAATCCCCGCA
>JAOQAL010000436.1 GCA_025963615.1 Chitinophagaceae bacterium
CCTTTATGTTTTAAATCGAAGCTTTTTACTCCACTGTTACTAAAAAAATCCTTTAGTACCAGGCCAGCCTGGGCCTTACTGTAATTATCGCTTTTATCAGGTAATGTAATTTCTACATTATCCTCAATATACCTGGATAGCTCGGATACATTACCCGCTTTTAAAGCACCGATAACTTCATCAATGCCACCCTGCATCGTAAAAGAAACGAGAAGCAGTGAGGCGGATAGCAACCATGTAGTTAATTTTGTTTTCATAACTTGAGGTTTTCAAGGGTGTTTTATCGAAAAACCATGCCATAGCGATAAAGGATAGTTGGGACATCTAAAGTACTAAAAACCATCAGGTTTTCACAGCTTTCGTCTAAATTCCATGTTTTGAACGTAATTTTACAAACTTATTCCGTAAAAATTACCCAGGGGCTGATGCTGGATACTGGATGCTGGATACTGGATGCTAGATAAAATCATATAATTGAACGAATATGGCTCAAAAAAAAGTTATTCTTGTTATTATGGACGGATGGGGATTGGGAAAAGTTGCATCAGCCGATGCAATTCAGCATTCGCAGGCTCCTTTTGTTAAATCCTTATACCTGCACTATCCAAATACAACTTTAGTCACTTGTGGTGAAGAGGTGGGTCTTCCTGATGGACAGATGGGCAATTCAGAGGTGGGACACCTGAACCTGGGGGCAGGCAGAATTGTATACCAGGAGTTGCAACGAATCAATGTGGCGATCCGGGATGGTTCTTTTGGGCAAAATGAAGTATTGCTCGCGGCTATCCGTTCCGCAAAAAAGAATAATAAACCCTTACATCTATTGGGCCTTGTGAGTGATGGGGGTGTTCATTCACATATTAGTCATTTGAAAGCTATTGTGGATGTTTGCAAAAATGAAGGACTGGATCGTGTATTTATTCATGCTTTTACAGATGGCCGTGATACGGATCCGAAAAGTGGATTGGGTTTTATAAAAGATTTGCAGGCCCATTTGAACGAATCCGTTGGCAAAATAGCTTCTGTGAATGGCCGTTATTATGCTATGGACCGGGATAAACGATGGGAACGGATAAAACTGGCTTATGACGCTTTAGTAAATGGCATTGGTGGAAAGGCAACTGATGCTATTGCTGCCATCGAAAATTCGTACCATGATAACATTACGGATGAATTTATTAAACCCACGGTCATAGTAGATGAAGCGCAACAACCACTTACCCAAATAAAAGATGGTGATGTAGCCCTGTGTTTTAATTTTCGCACCGACCGGTGCCGGGAGATCAGCCAGGTACTTACGCAGGTTGATATTCCGGAGTTCAACATGAAAAAGTTGTCATTAAATTATACGACCCTGACTGATTACGATAAAACGTTTCAGGATGTACATGTCGTTTTCGAAAATGACAATCTGAATAATACCCTGGGTGAAGTATTGCAACAACAAGGGCTTAAACAAATCCGCATGGCGGAAACAGAAAAATATCCGCATGTCACTTTCTTTTTCAGTGGCGGCCGTGAAGAGGCTTTTGATGGAGAAAAAAGAATAATGGCCCCATCGCCCAAAGTAGCTACCTATGATCTGAAGCCTGAAATGAGTGCCTACGAACTAACCGACTTAATCGTTCCGGAATTACAAAACAAAACAGCGGATTTTATTTGTATAAATTTTGCAAATGCCGATATGGTTGGACATACCGGTGTTTGGGAAGCGGTTATCAAAGCGGTTGAAACGGTTGATAAATGCGTGGCGAGGGTGGTTACAACCGGCCTGGAAAATGGCTATAGCATATTTTTAACCGCTGATCACGGAAATGCAGATTTTATGGTTAACGGGGATGGTACACCGAATACGGCCCATTCACTGAACCTGGTTCCTCTTTTCATTATAGATGGGGATTGGAAAGGAGCCATTAAATCCGGAAAGCTTGGTGATATTGCACCCACCATACTCACCGTAATGCATTTGCCGATACCCAAAGAAATGACCGGGAATGTTTTAATTGATTATAAATAATTCTACCCCTTAAAACACGATGCTAAAAAAAATACTATTATTTCTGTTAGCGGTATTAGTAATAATCCAGTTTTTTCATCCTGGCCGTAACCGGGCTGAGGGCAGTCAGCCAAACAATATTCTGAAAATTCATCCTGTTCCTGCACAGGTTAAAACCATCCTGGATAAAGCCTGCGCCGATTGCCACAGCAATAACACGGTATATCCCTGGTACAGTAAAATTCAACCGGTGGATTGGTGGTTGACGAATCATATCAACGAAGGAAAAGACAAATTGAATTTTGATGAATTTGAAAACTATAATTTACGCCGCCAGTATCACAGCCTGGAAGACATAAGTAAAACGGTAAAGGAAAATGACATGCCTCTTAATTCCTACACCTGGATTCATGCTGATGCGCGGCTTACCGAAGAAGAAAAAAATATTCTTATTAGCTGGGCTGATGCCATCAGAACCGTCATGAAAGGAACGTATCCTGCCGATAGTCTTGAAAGAAAAAAAAGGTAGGGCCCGGATTTATTTTTTTTTGACTTTCCCGGTTTGAGCGGCTATAAATAGTTTTTTTTCAACGACCGCCTTGGTTTTATAGATTTATTTCAATTTACCTTCTTACAACTTGATCTTTTTGCAACAAGTTGGCCATTTCTCTGCCTATATTTTTACATTTCTGTGCAGCGTTACCAATCAAAAAATGTCTTAAATTACAGGCAACCAAAGGGAACACATGACTGAGGAAGCCATTTTAAAGGGCTGTTTAGATAACAGTGCTCTTGCTCAACGTGAACTATATAATAAGTATAGTCCGAAGATGCTTGCAGTCTGTTACCGGTTTGCACATAATCGCGAAGATGCCGAGGATATGCTGCAGGAAGGTTTTATTAAGGTGTTTTCGCAGATACATACTTTTGAAAACAGGGGTGCCTTTGAGGGTTGGATCCGGCGGATAATTGTTCACACCTGTATCAATATTCTAAAAAAGAATAAAAAGTTCAATGAAAGTGTAGATATAATGTATGCAACGGGAGTGCAGGTAAGAGAAGAGAGTGTACCGTCCATTGTGCAGGCCAAGCAGGTAGTAGAATGTATCAGGATGTTACCGATTGGCTATCGTACCGTACTCAACCTTTACGCGATAGAAGGGTACAGTCACAAGGAGATCTCGGGTATGCTTGATATAGAAGAAAGCACCAGCCGGAGTCAATATACAAGAGCAAAGGCTATGCTGGAAGATATCCTGGTGAGAAAGAGAATCATTGTAAACAGACCAAAACAAAGCGTAGAATGGCTGACCGCTACGCATAAACGATAAATCTTAGTCCTGCTCTAAACGTTTGCTGGTTATGGAGAGTAATTATAATAATGAAAATTTTGAACAGCTTCTGAGGGAAAGCAGCGATCAATATCGGATGTACCCTTCGGAAAGTGTATGGAAGAATGTATTTAATGCCCTGCATACACGCAGAAGATGGTTTGGCATTGGTTTTATTTTATTACTTTCTGCCGGTTTTGTTACAACGATCATGCTGACCAACTCCGCCGTTGGCAGTCATCAAATAGCGGATAGAAAAATTCGGGGCGCGTCTGTACAGGAAGTTGCCGCTAATACGGAGGCTGAAAAAATCTTATTAGTTCCGTCCGCAGAAAACATGTCCATCGTTACCGGCAATGATAAAATTGAATTGTTCCAATCTCAACCTTTACCCGGTGATGACAGCTATAACAGGTTAACAGATATTACAGACCCTATCACAAGCACCCCCGCTGCTAACGTATGGGCAGATGGCCGTAATACGATTATAAGTATTCCCGGAATTTTAAATGCTAATGTTGCAAATTATGCTACCGGTCCGGATAAGCTATATGCCCCGGTGACCCTGGTTATTTCTGATGCAACGACTGACCAGGATGGCTGGATGTGGAAAAATGGAAGATTGCCCAATAATGAGATCACCACGAAAAAGAGTCCTTACAGCATTCAAACAGCCTATCGTCCATTAACAATCGAAAGTGTAATTAATAGTTATACCCGCAGAAACAAAAAATTATCATTCCAGTTTTACTTTACTCCTACTATTAGTTACCGGAAACTGAGCGAAAACAAATCTTATTTAAGGTCAGGGTCATCATCGAATAATACCTCCATCTATAATAATATCAATAATGCGGTAACCCATAAACCTGATATGGGCATTGAATTAGGTGTGGCAGCCCGCTATGCAATCGGTAAAAAAATAAAACTGAGGACTGGGTTGCAATTTAATACAAGCCGTTATGACATCAAGGCGTTTAGCTATGCGGCTGAAATTACAACCATTGCGCTCAATACCGGGAATTACACGGCTGACTCAGTTAATACCATCAGCAGCTATCGTAATTTCAATGGCTACAAGTCGGACTGGCTTCACAATTTCTACTTCCAGATATCGGCGCCTGTCGGTATAGAATGGAAACTGGCCGGTGATGATAAAATTCAATTTGGCATTGCCAGCACGATCCAGCCAACTTACATATTAGGAGACCGGGCTTATCTATTGTCTTCCAATTATAAAAATTATGCTGAAGTTCCCTCGCTTATGCGCCGTTGGAATATGAATGCCAGTTTTGAAGCCTTTGTTTCTTATTCAACGGGTAAGATGAACTGGCAGGTAGGTCCTCAAATCCGTTACCAGTTGCAATCCAGTTTTGTAAAAGAATACCCTGTCAAAGAAAATTTATTTGATTTTGGTTTAAAGATTGGCGTGTCAGCCAATAGGTAATCAATACTAACTGCGTTTTATCTTTGAAAGTATCCTGGTTTTTCTATAAAAGCCGGGATACTTTTTTGCATTGTTTTCTGCTAATTTTGGAGATGAAACAAAAGATCGTCCTTATAATATGCCTGTTGAATCTTTCTCTCCTCAGTTGTAAAACGAAAGAAGCTAAAAAAGAAAGTTTTTTCCCGGTACTTTCCTTTATCAAAAGCCAGGTGGCGCGTGTTGATACCTCATTATACAGAATTATAAAACAGGTAAGTACTGATAGTGTCTGGGACACCAGCTATATAAAACGTGAGGAATTCAGAACGTATGCGGCAGATTTTCTTGACTTGCCTGATCTGTCGGAAAAGACGTATGCAGCAGGTTATGAAGAATCGAAGTTTTTTGATGCCTCTTTGAATAGAGTAATTATTTCATACTCACCGAAAGATAAAAGTCAGCCCATACAACGGGAAGAAGTAACCATAGAACCCGGCCAGGGAGAACCTGATAAAGTAAAAAATATCATTGTTGATAAACTGGTAGCTGCAAAAGATAGCAGCACGGTAATAAAAAGACTATTATGGATAGTTGATGAAAGTTTTCAGGTCACTACTATAATTCAAAAACCCGGCAGCCAGGATTCGATCCAGACAATGAAAATCAGCTGGGAGTAAAAATACTTTATGAAAAATTTTACAATAACAAATGACTTCTGCAGAATTTCAAAATATAGCTTCCACCATACCCAACGAACCTGGCATCTACAAGTACTTTGATGCGGGGCATGAACTCCTGTATGTGGGGAAAGCCAAAAGCCTTCGCAAAAGAGTAGGTTCTTATTTTTCAAAAACATTTACTACTTATAAAACCCACGAACTGGTTCAGCGGATCAACCGGATTGAATTTACCATCGTTGATTCGGAGCAGGATGCCTTCTTACTTGAAAACTCGCTCATCAAGAATTTTCAGCCCCGTTTTAATATCAACCTGAAGGATGATAAAAGCTACCCGTTTATCGTAGTTAAAAAAGAACCTTTTCCAAGAGTCTTCTTAACGCGGCGAAAAATAGAAGATGGTTCGGAATACCTGGGACCGTTCACCTCGGTAGGCAAGGTGAGAGAACTGCTGGACTTCATTAAACAAACCATCCAGTTAAGGAACTGTTCGCTGAACCTTACAAAAAGAAATATTGAAAAAGGGAAGTTTAAAGTATGCCTCGAGTATCATTTGGGTAACTGCAAAGGCCCCTGCGAAGGACTGCAAAATGAAACAGATTACAATGAAGGATTAACGCAATTAAAGAACCTGCTCAAGGGAAATCTGTCGCCTGTTATACAGCATTTTAAAAAAGAAATGAAGGATCATGCTGAAAAAATGGAATTTGAAAAGGCGGAATTTATGCGGAAAAAAATTGAGTTTCTCGAAAATTATCAATCCAGATCTGTAATTGTAAGCAGCCGCTTTGGCGATATTGATGTATTCGCTTTAATTAAAGAAGAAGCGATTGCTTACCTGAACTACCTGATGGTGCGTAGTGGTGCTATTGTACAAACGCAATCACTGCGCCTGGAAACACACCTGGATGAAACAGAAAAAGAAATATTGAGTTTTGGGATTGCGCAATGCAGGGATCTGTTTAACAGCGAAGCAAAAGAAATCCTTGTTCCTTTTGAAATTGAATATCCTGAAAAGGACATCATTATTACAACACCGAAAGGTGGTGAAAAGAAAAAACTCCTTGATCTTTCATTTAAAAATGTTCAATACTATATTTCCGAAATAAAGGAAAAAGAAAGATTAAGACTTACCAACCGGCTGGCAGATAAATCCGCGGTATTAAAACAGTTGCAGGAGGATCTGCAACTGGTAGAACCGCCCCTGCATATAGAATGCTTCGATAATTCCAATTTCCAGGGAAGCTTCCCCGTTTCAGCCATGGTTTGTTTTAAGAACGGAGAACCCAGTAAAAAGGATTACCGTCATTTTAATGTGAAATCGGTAACAGGGATTAATGATTTTGCTACGATGAAAGAAGCTGTTTACCGCCGTTATAAAAGATTAGCTGAGGAAAATCAGTCTTTCCCACAATTAGTTATTATTGATGGGGGTAAGGGTCAATTAAGTGCTGCTCATGAAGCTATTGTAGAATTAAATGTAGAAAATAAAACTACCCTGGTTGGCCTTGCGAAAAATGAAGAGGAACTTTTTTTTGTAGGCGATAAGGAATCATTAAAACTGGGTTATAATAGCGAAAGTCTGAAATTAATCCGCCGGATCAGGGATGAGGTGCATCGTTTTGGAATAACATTTCACCGGAAAAAACGAAGCCAGGGGACGTTTAAAAATGAGCTGGAAGATATTAAAGGAATCGGCGAATCCATTGCAAATCAATTATTACAAGAATTCCGTTCCGTTGCAAAGATTAAGGAGAAAACCCAGGAAGAGATTGAAGCTGTGGTTGGTAAAGCCAAGGCGAAGCTGGTTTTTGACTATTTTAAAAGACAACAGGAAACTATTTGAGGCCTTTAAAAAAAATGGGGCCCGGATAGAAATCCAGCCCCGTTTTTAAAATCCAATATCCTATGAAAAACCGTTACGAAAATACAACTTTTTCTTTAGTATCCTATAGGATATTTACGTTTTTATAATATTTTTCTACTTATGAGACAGGGTGTTTTGTAGAGGTTTTTGATAAACTCAGAACTCATTGTGAGAGGGTCGCCCGCGGACTGTATTACCTGCTGTTAAAGTTGAATCAAGGGGGTCAAGCGGAGGCTGTTGGACGCGGAACCAGGTAGCTTCTGTTGTATGAGGGTCAGACGAAAACCGATGGATGCTGATAGGGAGCTTTATGCCAGGGGGCAGACGGAGACTGTTGGACCCTGATAGGTCCCTATACAAAAAGCCCCGTAAAAACGGGGCTTTCAATTTTATTAAATCAAGCGAGGTTCTATCGCATACGATTAGTAAGACCAGAGATTTTGTTCGTAATCGAATATTTTGTTCTTGATATTATCACCTTCCAGCAAAGCAAGTATTGGATCTTTTACATAGCTCCTGATATACTTGTTTCCGGGATTGTCGATGGTAGATTTTGTAATGTAACTGTTAAACATTCTTGTTTCAAACAACTCTTCCCAGGTAAGACGGCTTACACCCATGTTCTTGGGGTTATACACTTCAGCCCGGGCCAATGTTTCTCTTAGGTCAGGATAATAAATCCAAAACATCGGCGTAACACCCCGTTCAGTTTTCTTATCAATACTTAATTGTGTTCTGCAGGGCGCGATCCCGATAATACGGCAAACCATTCTGCTTGACTCGCGATCAAATACCCAATCTTCTTTTAAACGAAACTTAACTATTTCGTCAGGATTCAGGGTACCGCAGGTTACAACATATTTTGTAATTTTTGTAGGGTCAAGGAGATCATAAACAGGAAGGGTATCACATTGGCCGCCACCTGAAATTACTTTCTCAAACTGCAATGAATCTAACGGAGTGGTAAAACGGTCATCGTCCGCGCTGAAAGCAGTTACTTTACCATTCCGGACAGCATTTACCATGATATTGATAAAGCGTTGATTCCCATTATCATCATCCGATTTATAACCAAAAGTCTGGTTGATTTTTTCCCGGATATCAATTTCCCGCCAAACCCTTTCCATAAACAGGGCATCGTCGGCACGCAGATGTTCGTAAGCCAAAGGGATACGATCTTTAAAAACCGATCTTTCTACGGCACCATCATTCCTCATGGATTTCCTGATCGTATCATTAAAACCACCCGTCACAGGGGCCACTTCGATCGGCGTATTTCCGTACGGATTATACTTGGTAGCAGCGTTGTTGTTCTGTTGCTGCTGCGGCTGCG